>JBKJRG010000914.1:0-6869 GCA_046594805.1 Opitutaceae bacterium
GTGACGGCTCCGACCGGAATCCTGATGCCGGTCGTCGAGATCGCCCGGCTCTGCCGCGAGCGCGGCGTGTGGTTTCATCTCGATGGCGCGCAGTCGGCCGGGATGTTTCCGTTTTCCCTCCGGGAGCTCGGGTGCGATTCCTTCGCGACCAGCGGCCACAAATGGCTAGGGGCGCCGCATGAAACCGGGATCCTGCACGTGCGCCGCGAGCGGCTCGATGAAGTGGCGGCAACGCTAGTGGGCGCTTATTCGGGTGAGCTCGACTTCCTGCCCGGCGTGCTGCGGATTGCGCCCACGGCCATCCGCTACGAATACGGCACGCGCAACGCCGCGGACATCGTCGCGCTGGCCGAGGCGGTGAAATTCCAGGAGCGGATCGGCCGGGAACGGATTGCTGCCCGGGGCCGGGCGCTCGCCGCCCAGGTGCGGGCCGGCCTCGCCGCGTTGCGCGGGGTGGAGATTCTCACCCCCGAGCCGGCGGCGCTGTGCGCCTCGATGATCACGTTCCGCACCGCGACCGTGCCTCAGGACAAGCTTTTCAGCCGGTTGCTGGCCGAGCACAAGATTCGCTGCCGGCCGGTGACCGAACAAAAGCTCAACGCGCTGCGCGTCTCGACGCACCTCTTCAACTCCCCCGTAGAATGTGCGGCGCTCATTAGTGCAGTGGAAAAAATCCTACGTTCGGGATGACAACCTCGCCACTCCCTGAAGTAAGCTGCCGCCATGTAGGGGCGTCGCTTGGCGACGCCCCCAAACCATCACGGGCGCTCGCACGCACGGGCGTCGTCAAGCGACGCCCCTACATGTTTCGCTCTGGGATCTCGAGGTCACTCCACCTCGACCACCATCTCCACTTCGACCAGGGCGCCGAGCGGGAGCGACGACATGCCGAGGGCGGCGCGGGCGTGCTTGCCGCGGTCGCCGAACACGGCGACGAGCAGATCGGACGCGCCGTTGATGACTTGGGAATGCCCTTGGAAATCCGGCGTGGCGTTGACGAAGCCGGCGACCTTTACCACGCGTTTCACTTTCGCGAGCTCGCCGATCTCGCGCTTGAGCGAGGCGAGCAGCGCGAGCGTCGCCTGCTTCGCCGCCGCGTTGGCCTGCTCGGGGGTCGCATCGCGACCCACCTGGCCGGAGATTACCTTGCCGGCGGCGTCGCGCGGAAGGTGTCCGGCCAGGAACACGAGCGAACCGCTGCGGACGGCGGAAACGTAGTTTGCGACCGGCGCGGTCGTCGCGGGCAGCGTGAGCTTGAGCTCCGCGAGCTTTTGCTCGGGCGTCGCGGGGGCAGTGGCGGCGAGGGCCGAACCGGCGAGCGAGCAGGCGAAAAGAAAACCGCGGACAAGGGAAGACGCGTTCATGGGGCGACAGTGCCCGCCACGCGCGCGGAGGCGAGCTGACTTTATGAGGATCAATTTGAGACTGATTCGGATCGTGCTGGGCGTCGTCGGCGCCGGGCTCTGCGTGGCTCAGGCCGCTGAGCCGAAGCACGACCTGTATCTCTGTGCCAACGTGAGCGGGCAGGGGCAGGTTATGGGCAGTCGCGGCCCCGCCCGCAGCGGCCTGTATCGTTCGACCGATCGGGAAAAATTCGAGCACCTCGGCCCCCATCACATTCGCATCTTCACCGCGACGGGCGATCCCAGCAATCCGAAGGCGCTGTTCGTCGGCGCGCTCGACGGCGTCCTGCGCACCCTCGATGGCGGCAACACCTGGCGCACGATGACGGGCTGGGACATGACGGAGCCGCACTCCCTCGCGTTCGATCCCAACGCGCCGGATCATCTCTACATCAGCCTGCCGGATGGGATCGGCGTCTCCCGTGACCACGGGCAGACGTGGCAGCGCGCGCACGCTGGAATTCGACGGCCCTACACGCAGACGCTGACCATCGACCGCACCAAGGCGGGTCGCGTGCTGGCGGGGACGGAGCTCGGCATCTATCTCTCGGAGGATGGCGCGCGCACGTGGCGGCTGGTGCAGGCGACGGAGAAGACGACCTATGCCTTGCGGCAATCGCCGCACGACCCGCGGGTGTTTTTTGCGGTGACGTCCGCCAACGGCGCTTTCCGCTCCGAAGATGGCGGGAAAACATGGAAACCCGTGCCGGGCGTCGCCACCAACCACACGTTGCACACGTGTCATTTCGACGGCAGCGACGCGCAGCGTCTCGTCCTCTGCGGCTGGGGCCTGGGCGTGCGCGTGTCGGAGGACGCGGGGAAAACCTGGATCGATCGAACCGCCGGGCTGCCCAACAGCGAAATCTGGTCGGTCAGCCCCGATCCCGATCGGCCCGGGCGGCTCTATGCCGCGCCGCATCTCTCGCCGGTGCACGTCTCGGACGATTTCGGCCGCACCTGGCGGCCGCTGGTTTTCGAAAAAGCGACCATCTACGACATCGTGTTTGTTGCGCGCCATTGACCGTCGCCCCTTCCCCCATGAAAGTCTTTTTCCTTTTTTGCGCCGCCGGCCTGCTGGCCGCGGTCAACGCGGGCGCGCAGGACGCGTTCACCGGTCCCGTGCCCGTGAAGCGGGTGGTCAACGATCCGAGCGAGCGCCGCGCGGCCTATCTGGCGCGGGTCGAGGAGATGCTGGCCTGGCGCGCCGGCGTCGCCAAGCCGGGCGATCCCGCGACGGTGAACCTCGCCGAAATCGCCGCCAAGTTGTCCCTGCGGCAGGACACCGCCTTGTGCTCGGCCCGCGTGATCGAGCTGATGAAGACGCCGTCGGCGGACATGTTCTGGATGTTTCCCGTCACCTGCATCGCCTACCTCGGCCGCGATCAGCTTTCGCCGGAAGCAAAGGGCGCGATCCGGGAGGCGTGGCGGACGTATTTCCCGCTGCGGGGCGACACGGAGAATCACTGGATCATGTATTATTCGTCGCTCTACCTCATGGCGCAGCTCTGGCCGGGTGAAGCGGGCGATCGCTGGTTCAACGGCAAGAGCTCGGAGGAGAATCTCGCGGAGGCCCGCGACTACATCCTCCATTGGATGGACCTCACCACGACGATCGGGCAGGGTGAATACGACTGCACCCACTACATCGGCGAGTACTCGATCCCGATGCTATTCCTGGCGACGTGGGCCAGGGATCCCGCGATGCGGCAGCGCGGGCGGATGATGCTCGATTACGTGATGGCGGACTTTGCGGTCGAGACCCTGGACGGCATCTATGTCGGCTCCCACGCGCGCACGGACGACGTTACCGTGATCGAAAAGTGGAACGCGCTCTCGTCCGCGTTCTCATGGCTGTTTTTCAATAATTGCCCCGCGCCCGCCTCATTCGGGAGCTGGCCGATCTACTTCGCGGCCGCGGCGAAAAACTACGAGTTGCCCGAGGTGATTTACCGCATCGGCACGGATCGGTCCGGCGCCTACACCCATTATGAGCGTAAGCGGACGCGGCACCGCTGGCGCAACAGCGACGTGCGCAACGCCCCCGTCTACAAGACCACGTACGTCACGCCCGACTATGCGGTCGGCTCCGACCAGGGCGGCGTGCTCCAGCCGCTCCAGCAGCACTCCTGGGACGTCACGTGGTCCGTGCCTGACCCGCGCGGCGTGCACAACACGATCTTCTCGGTGCAGCCGCATTTCAGCCACCACGAGCTGATGATGTACTTCACGGAAATGCCGGATTCGATGCCGGCCGCCGTCACGTTCCAAAGCAAGCCGACCTACATCTCCGAGGGAAAACTCCTCGGCGGCTCGCCCTACGAGCAGATTTTCCAACAGGACGACGCGGTTGTCGTGCTGACCCAGGTGCCGGCGGGCGAGAATTTCGAGCAGGTGAACGGATTTTTCTCCAAGGACCTCGCGCGCGTCGAAGAGGACGCGTCCGGCTGGATCTTCGTGCAGGGCGGCAAGACCTACATCGCCTACCGGCCGCTCGCGGCCTACGACTGGCAGCCGCACGATCGGGGCGGCAAGCGGCTGCGCTCGCCCCACGGCAATAACGGCACGATTGTGCAAGCGGCGTCGGCGAGCGAGTTCAAGGGCTGGGACGAATTCAAGGCCGCCATCCGCGCACTGCCACTGGAATTCAAACTCGCACCGACGCCGCAGGTGAAGTTCACGACCCTGCGCGGGAAGAAACTCGAGTGCACGTATGGCGCGGCGCCGCGCGTGGACGGCCGCGCGATCGATCACGCGAAGCAGTGGAAACTGTTTTCCGGGCCCTATCTCAACGCGGAGATCGGCAGCCGGATGCTCACGCTCACGCACGGCCGGCTGAAACGCGTGCTCGATTTCAACACGCTGACGATCACCGACAGTGTGGCACCGTGAATTCCAGGTAGGGGCGCCGCTCGACGGCGCCCGTTTTCGGGCGGCCAATCGGGCGTCGGCAAGCGACGTCCCTACACCGCGCAAATCCGGCTTGAGCGGGTTCGGGCGGCTGGCGCGGGTGGGAGTCACCGCACTGCTCGGAGTCCTGGGAGCGGCCCCCGGGCGCGCGGCGGAGCCGCCAACGCCGCACGCCTTCCTCGAGCGCCTGTGCGACGACTTCGGCGGCCGCATGACGGGCACGACCGCCAATGCCGCGGCGATGGAACGCCTCGCGGCGGAGCTGCGCGCCCTCGGACTGAAGCCGGAGAAAGTTTCCTTTGCGATGCCGGGCTGGGAGCGCGGCGACGATCGGGTTGATCTGCTCTCGCCGGTGGCGCGTCCCCTGCGCGTGGCCGCGCTCGGTTACACCCAGCCGCACGCTGCGTTCGAAGCGAACGTGGTCGCCATCGGCAACGGGCGCGCGGCGGACTATACGGCGGGCGACGTCGCGGGTGGGGTGGGCGTGCTCTCTTCGGGCACGCCGCTCCAGTCGCGCGAGATCATCGAGGTGGCGTCGGCGCGGAAATTGCGCGGCGTGCTGTTCGTGAATCGCGAAGGCGGCGGACAACTGTTGGCGCGGACCGGAAGTTTGGCCGGAGAGCCGCTGCCGTTGCCGATCTATTCCATCACCCAGGAGGAAGGCCGCTGGTTGGAGCGGCTGCTGGCGCGCGGCACGGCGGTGCGCGTGCGGATGGAAACGAAGTCACGCTGCCGGCCCATCACCACGGCAAACCTTGTGGCGCGGCTATCCGGTCGCGCCGCGAGCCGGATCGTGATTGGGGCGCATTTCGACAGTTGGGATCTTGGCCAGGGCGCGATGGACAACGGGCTCGGCGTGGCGCAGCTCTACGCCCTCGCGGTCGCCTTGCGCGGCACGGCACTCCATCACTCGATCGAACTGGTGTGGTTCAACGGGGAGGAGCAGGGGCTCTTCGGTTCACGCCATGCAGCCAGCCAGCTGGGTGCGGCGCCGATTGTGGCCATGCTCAACCTCGACATGGTCGGCGTGCCCATCGCGGTGAACGCCCTCGGCGACGACGCGCTCGTCCCCGCGCTCGAGCGGTGGCAGGCGTCCCGCGGCGAGCGGCGGCTGCCGAAGGGGGTGGAGAACATCAACTGGGCCGCCAGCGACCACACGCCCTACCAGCTGGCCGGGGTGCGCGCGCTCACCTTCAACGCCCCCATCCCGCGTGAGTCCGTGCGGTACTATCACGATCTGGCGGACACGATCGACAAGGTCTCGCCCCAGCTCGTCGATGACTCCGCCGCCGTGATCGTGGATTTGGTGCGGACGCTTGCCGCCGACGAGAGCCTGGCCGCTGCGCGAAGGACGCCGGCCGACACCGAGCAGCTCTTCACTCGTTTCGGCCTCGATAAACGGATGCGCGCAATGGGGCTGTGGCCCTTTGAACCGAGAGAGTGACTTCCTCGCAGCCACGTGCGTGACCGATGGGGTGAAAACGCGAACCGGAGGTCAAATTCTTTGTTCGTAGTCCCGCCTTCAGGCGGAATCCGACCAACCTTCTGCCTGAAGGCGGGACTACGAACACCAAGCTCGTCGCCTGGCGCGCCGCGATCAAGGCGCCGATGCCGATGCCGAACACCGCTTCGGCCGATGTGGAATCGACGAAGAAGAAAAAGGCCGGCGGCAAAAATAAAAACGCGGACAAGTGATTTAATTGCGGATTGCGGATCGCGGATTCCCGGAGCGTCGATCTGCAACCGCCGTTTTTCTGGGGACCCGCGCGGAAAAGCGCCCGCGTAGCCACGAGCGTGAGCGAGTGGTGGCGTGCGGGCTTCAGGTTGCGTCCGGGCACTCGCTCACGCTCGTGGCTACGGCACCGGGCACCGGATGAAACCGAATGAAAATTTCGGATTCGTGAAACGGTCATTGCCCGCGCCGTGGGCGAACGCATCGTCAGCTTTCCCCGGGCGTCGGCGTTAGGCGTTTCCCGGGGGCATCCATCCGCTTCGCCCCGCCTCCTCATGAAGTTTTTCGGCCTCCACTGGATCGACGTCCTCATCCTCCTCGCCTACATCATCGCGGTCCTCGCGATCGGCCGGAAATTTTCGCATGCGGTGAAGGGCGAAAAAGACTTTTTCCTCGGCGGCCGCTCGCTGGGCAAGTGGCTCCAGTTCTTCCTCGCGTTCGGCAACATGACCGATCCGGGCCAGGCGGCGACGACCGCCAGCTCGGTGTATCGCCAGGGGGCCGGCGGCGCCTGGCTCGCGCTCATCACGCTCTTCCTCACGCCGTACTACTGGTTCATGAACGTGTGGTTTCGGCGCGTGCGGCTCACCACCATGGCCGACCTGTTTGCGGATCGCTTCAACAGCCGGTTCCTGGCTTCGCTCTATGCCGTCACGATGCTCATGGTTGCGATCGTGGGCGTGATTGCCGGCGGGAATGTGGTCGCGTTAAAGACCCTCCAGCCGCTCATGGTGAAAGACCCGGCGATCTACACGGTCTTTTGCTCGGCCACCGTGTAGATCGCCGGATCTTTCACCATCAGCGGCTGAAGGGTTTTCAACGCGACC
>JBKJRG010000280.1:0-12194 GCA_046594805.1 Opitutaceae bacterium
CGTCGCACAGCGGAAGCATCTCGCACAGCTGCGCCGGCGAAAACCAGCGCTCCGGCAGCCTGCCCTCGGGATCCCCGGTTCCCGGCCACACGTTGTAACCCTCGTCGCGCTTCGCCCCCGGGTCGAGTGCCACCACCCGCATGCCCAGTGCATGCAACTGGCGCGCACACTCCCGGCCGATGCTGCCGTAGCCGACGACTCCGACTGTCATCCCGCGCAATAACACTCCACGCAGATTCCAACGGCTCTCGGGCCATCGGCGCGTCGCCTGAATCGCCGCCAGCTGCGGGAACTGATGCACCAGCATCAACAAGGCACCGGTCGCAAACTGCGCGATGGGCACGCCATGCAGGCCGCTGGCCGTCGTCACCGGAATGTCCGTTTCCGCCAGCGGATGCTGCAGGAGTTGGTTCGCTCCGGCGGACACCAGTTGCAGCCACTTCAGCCGAGGGCACGCCTGCAAATCGGCCGGCACCTTCTGATCGGTCATCACTATGTTCACGTCGCGCAGGTCGGGTTCTCCCGCCGCGGCGTCGCCACCTGCTTCGATTATTTCCACCTCCGGGCAGGCCGACTGCAATCCCGCGCGCTCCGCCTCGGTCAATCGATAGGGAACGTCCGTGTGGAAGAGAATCCGGGTGACGGCGCCGGTCGCAGCTTTGGCCGTTGTCATGTCAGGGGGAAGACGGGCGGATGGGCATTACGCGAATCAGGGAGCGGTTCCAGGGTGCTGGGAGCGTGGGCGAGTGGGGTACCGTCCACTCGCTCACGCTCGCGGCGGCGGGAAAGCAGCATGCGGAGAGGAGCACGGGGCGGGGATTAAAAGGACTCGCTAGGTGATCTGCACCAGACGATTTTCGCGCGACGATGTGAGCATCGCCAGACACGTTGCCAGGCCCGCGCGCCCGTCGGCACCGGTGGCTCCCCGCATGGGTTTGCCGTTGATGCCATCCATGAATGATTGGATCTGATCGTAGTAGGCCCGCATCCGGCCTTCCTTGAAGGCCGCTTCGGGGTCGTCGGGTGCGACGACCGGTTGCGTGCTCTCCAGCCGCCAGCCCTTTTCCCGATCAGTCCGATGCATGGCGCCGAATGCATCGATATCGAGGCTTCCCTTGCTGCCATTGATGCTGAGCCGGGCCATTTCGCCCTGATACTCGCCGTGCGCAGCGACCGTCGTATTGATCGAACAAATCGCGCCATTCGAAAATTCGATGATGCCGACGGTCGTATCCTCAATCGCCCGATCGGGCGTATAGGTTCGGGAAAAACCAGCCACGCGCACCGCCTCCGCCCCGGTGATCCAGCGGATGGCATCGATGCCATGCGGGAGCCCGTCGATGACGAACCCGATTGCCTCGGGCTGGTTGACCCAGCCGGTCTTGTTGCCGCCAAAATTGCCCACGTTGGCCAGCTGGCGGATCATCGAGAAGTGCATGCTCTGCACCTTGCCGAGGGCGCCGGACGCCACGATTTCACGGGCCCGGGGCAGGTTGACGCGGAATCGCAGCGTGTAACCCGTGGCAATGACGAGCCCGCGCCGGGCCGCGGCCGCGAGCATCGCGTCGCAATCCTCCACCTTGGTGGCCATGGGTTTTTCGATCAGCAGGTGTTTCCCCGCCTCCAGCGCCAGCATCGCTTCCTTGAAGTGCGTGGCATGCGGTGTCGCGATGACGATCGCATCGATGTCCGCACGGCGCACCAGACCTTCCAGCGTCGGTTCGCAGACGGCGCCGAGCCGCTCCGCCAGAGCGACGGCCCGCGTGCCGCCCCAAATGGCAACGAGCTGGGCGGCCGGGCTGAGATGCTTGATCGCCTCGGCGTGGGTGCGCCCCATGTAGCCAGAGCCAGTGATGCCGAATCGGATCGTTTTCATGAATGAAGGTTCGTCTGCAGGAAGGAAATAAAGAGCGGGGAGCGGGAGGGTCGTGGGGAATACGGAGGCATTTGCTTCATTCCCACAGGACAGATCGATCAAGAGAGGCGATCGTCCGGCGGCCGAGCACCGCCATGGCGAGAAGCAATTCCTGGCGCAGCACTTTCACGACATGGGAGACGCCCTCCGCGCCGCCGACGGCGAGTCCGTAAAGATAAGGCCGGCCGATTTGCACGGCGGACGCGCCCAGCGCGAGTGCTTTCACCACATCCGTGCCGCGACGGATGCCCCCGTCGACGATCACCGGGATGCGGCCGTTGACCTGCCGCGCCACCCGGGGCAGCGCCTCGATTGTCGCGGGCTGCGTGTCGAGACAACGTCCGCCATGATTGGAGACAATCAAGCCGTCCGCTCCGGCCTTGACGGCCGTTTCCGCGTCGGCCGGATTCATGATACCCTTGAGCAACATGGGCATTTTCGTCAGCGAGCGAATCCAGTCGATGTCGCGCCAGTCCAGCTCCTGGGCGCGCACCTCCTCGAGCGTGACGACCGTCGCCGGCTCCTTGATCCCGACATAGTGAGGATAGCCGACG
Organism: Opitutaceae bacterium; assembly: GCA_046594805.1. Lineage (GTDB taxonomy): Bacteria > Verrucomicrobiota > Verrucomicrobiia > Opitutales > Opitutaceae > ER46. Next base: position 2,470 of record JBKJRG010000280.1, read on the forward strand.
CCGGGCGGGGTGACGAGCATGGCGCGCATCTGGCGGTTGCGCGGCCCGTCGAGCGGGCTGTCGACCGTGACACAAAGCGCCTTCACGCCCGCGGCTTCGACCCGCTGGATCAGCGCGCGCGCCAGCCCGCGATCCCTGGCCACATAAAGCTGAAACCACACGGGCTGGGTGGCGACGCGCATCACATCCTCCACGCTCGTATTGGCCCCGCTGCTCAGGACCATCGTCGCTCCGGCCAGCCCGGCACCGCGGGCGGTTGCCAGCTCGCCCTCCGGATGCACGAACCGGTGGTTCGACGTGGGCGCGAGAAGGATCGGCACGGACAGGCGCTGCCCCAGCAACGTCGTCGAACAATCGAGATTGGACACGTCGGCCAGCACCCGTTGTTGCAGGCAGATGTCGCGGTATTTCTCCCGATTCCGGCCGATCGTCAGTTCGTCGGCAGCTCCGCCCGCCACGAAATCGTAAACGGCCGGAAGCAGCACCGTGCGGGCGCGCGCTTCGACGTCGTCGAGATTAAGCAGGTCGGACAAGTCGGACATGAGCGGAGGGCTGGCCAGAGGAGCCGGGGTGGCCGGAGCGGTTTGGGCGGCGGCTTTGAGGGCGCTAACAGCGGCCGCGCCGGCGCCAAGCGAGCCGAGGAATGTTTTCCGGTTCATGGGGAAGAGTCATTTGAGGGTTTTAAGATAGGCGAGGAGATCGCGGCGCTGGGCGGCGTCGGGAATGCCCGGATACGGCATGGTGTTTCCAGGCAGCAGGACCTGCGGGTCGCTTAAAAAAGAGTCCAGCGAGACATCGTTCCACACCAGGCTGGCGGTCTTGACCGCGCGGCTGTAGCGGAATCCCGGCACGACCCCGGCTTTTCGGCCGACCACCCCGCGGAGGTCGGGCCCGATTTTCACCGGCTGGTCCGGAGCGTGACAGGCGGCGCAGGCCTCGAATATTTTTTGGCCGCGGGCGGCGTCCGGTTCGGCGGCGCGCGAAGCCGGGCCCCCGGCTGCGACCAGCAGGAGCGCGGACACCCGCACGGCATTTTTCAATCCGCCGGATCTCATGAGAGCCGCCCGGGGTTGCCCGCATAGCGCGCCAGGTCGTCGCCGAGGCGCAAGGCGAGCGCGGCGAGAGGTCCGGTGGGATTGTGACCGGCGTTGTGGGCGAAAACGGAGGCTCCCGCCACGAAGAGGTTCTCCGCATCCCAATGCTGCAGTCGCGGCGATACGACACTGGTGGCGGGATCCGCGCCCATGGGTGTGCCGCCCGTGACGTGCGACCCCTGGTACAGGCGCGTGTCGAAGGGACCGGTCCGGGACACGGCTGGGCCGACGAGCGTGGCCCCCATGGCGCGGGCAATTTGATGAGCCTTGCCGGTGCAGTGGGCGGAGAGGCGACGCTCATTTTCCCTGAAATCGAACGTGATGCGCACGAGCGGCTGCCCATACGCGTCGGTGTAGTCTGGATCGAGATCAAGAAAGTTTTCGCGATGCGGGTAGCAGCTGCCCTGCACGCCGATCGCGCAGGCGTGAGCATACCAGTCGGCGCTGGCTTGTTTCCAACGGGAGCCCCACAGAGGGGTGCCCGGGGGCAGACGGCGCGAGCCGATGGGCCGGCCCGAAGTGACATTGACGCCAATGTATCCGCCCCCGAGAAAGCCGAGGCCGGCATGGTCGAAATTGTCGTCGTTGAATTCGTCGATGATGGTGCCGGTGGAGCCGGCGGCCAGGAACGGATTGAGCCAACGATCGCGGAAAAACATCCCGATGCCAGAGTTGGCCTGAAAACAGAAATTTTTCCCGACGACTCCCTGACCGGTTGCCGGATCATAGGGCCGCCCGATGCCGCCGCCGAGCAGCAGTTTCGTGTTGGTGAGGGTGAACGCGGCGAGGACGACGACGCTCGCCGGCTGGAAGCACTCCTCCCCGGTCATCACGTCGAGATAACGCACGCCGCGCACCCGTCCAGCATCCTGGTCGTGTTCCAGGCCCAGCACGTGACAGTAGCGCTGGAGGCCGAAGCGAGGCTGCCGTTCAAGCCAGGGGTAGAGCAGCACGTCGGGCGTGCCCTTCGCATTGGCCTCGCAGATGAAGCGATCGCAATGGCCGCAATACTGGCAGGCGCCGAGCCGCATGCCGTCGGGATTCAGATAAGCCCCGGGCGAGTTGGCCGCCGGCGAGGGAAATGGCCGATAGCCAAACTCGCGCTCCACGGTTTCCTTGAAAATAAGGCCGGCCTCGGTGATTTCGAGCGGGGGCTGCGGATACTCGTTCTGGCGCGGCGCCTCGAAAGGATTGCCGCCCGGCTGAAGCTTGCCCCGGAGATTGCCCGCCCGGCCCGAGACACCGAAAAGTTTTTCGAACAGGTCGTAATATGGCTCGAGCTCGCCGTAGGTCACTCCCCAGTCCTGCAGGAGCACGTCGGCGGGAATGGCCGCCCGGCCGTAACGGCGCTCAAGATGGGACCTGAGCGCGGTGTTGTATTCAGCCCAGCGCCACGTCTGGCCGTTCCAGTGATTGCCCGCCCCACCGACACCGGTCCCAGGCATGAAAGCACTGAGACGCCGCATCGGGCGCGACAACTCTGTGCGCGAACGCCGCAGGGTGTAGGTTTCCGTCGCCGGATCCTGGGCGAGACCGGCCCGCAAATCCCAGCGCAGTTCGTCGCGCTGGGTCGGAAGTCTCCCCTCGGCACCATTCCGGTAATCGCCGCCCCGTTCCAGCACCAGCGTGTCAATGCCATGGCGCGCCAGCTGCCGCGCGATCAGGCCGGCGGCCAGCCCGCCGCCGACGATGACCACGGTTCGTGGCGAAAGTGTCTTCATGGCGGCAACGGCAGGCAGCTCCGGGCTGGCCCGCGGGGGTTCATCGTGGCGATCGGGGCCATGGCAGTCTAACCGAAGTCCTCCATGGATTTTGGCGCATGGGCCGCCGGGAACGGCTTGCCCCGGTATTTGACCATGTTGAGACCGTTGACCGCAGGCAGCCCGGGATAACCGATCATTTTCCAAAATACCTTGTCGCGGTTTCCACCGTAGATCGGATCCGCGAAACACGCCTGCACGAACAAGGGATAAACCAGCTCATTGAACCACCCGGCCAGGGACAGCCGCGCGTCTGCCACCCCACCCTCGGACAGCTTGAGCAGGAACGCATCGGCTTCGTCGGTGGAAAGTTCCGCGAAACTTTTGCCGTGCAGCCGGCGACAGGCCGCATCCGCGGCACGAAGCCCGCCCTTGAAAAATTGCTCCGGCGTCAGCGGAAGCTGGTAACCATCCTCGGGCGTACCTCCCCGCCACGGTCCGCGCTGGTAAAGACGCTCGCCTTTGCCAAAACCGCCTGCGAGCTGACGATCGATGAAGACCGCGAGTCCGCACTCCACCCCGCGCGGCGTCAGGGCGTCGGCGGGGCACATCACGTCGACCAAAGCCTCCACGAACGCTGCCTCGTCCGGGCCAAGCGACAGGTAGCCCGAAGGCGGTGCCGTCAGCGGTGTTGCGGTCCCGGCATTGTCCGCTGCGGCCGTCTCCTTCGGCAGCGCCACGAAACCGGCCACCAGCGCGGCGTCACGCAGGAATTCGCGGCGGCTTCTTCCGGAGGGAGGGTCGGGATTCACGTCTTGAGATTAACCGACTCACACCGGGCTGGGCAGGCCAAAGCACTCATCGCGCAGACAGCACCGGGAAAATAGATGATCCCCGACGCGCCGCCCGGCCAGCAGGCGCCGCAATGCGTCGGGGACACGGTTGGAATCGACGGGGGGCTTTCGCAGCTTCCCGGTCAGAATTTGTACTTTGCGGAGAACGTGAAATTCCGCGGAAGACTCGTATCGATCAGGTAAGCGGCGTTGATGCCGACGGCATAGACCTTGTCGAGAACGTTGTCCACCTGCAGGCGGAGGGTCAGATTCCTGTTTAGATTATAATTCGCAAAGAGGCCGACGAGCGTCGCCGGAGCCACATCCATGAACGTGGGTCTCGTCATGCCGATCGGGAAGGTAAGACCGGCTGAGTTGACCACCCGGCCGTTGATGCGCGAAGCCCCGCCGCCGAACGAGAAGCCCTTCAGCGAGGTGGCCGGAAGGTCGAAACGGGTGAAGAGACTCCAGGAAGACGTGTAGGAGTCGTCGAGTTTGCCCCTGTTCTGGTCTTCCACAGTGCCCTTGTAGAACGTGCCGATCATCTGCCATTGCGAGGTCAGGCGCAGCGCGATGTCGCCATCAAACCCTCTCTGGGTGATTTTGCCGACGGGGATGACGAAGGGCCCGCCACTCGGCAGGGTGCCGCCGAAGACCGTCAGGCCGGTCGTCTTGAGATCAAACGCGGAAATCGTCGACGAGAGTTTGCCGTCCCAGAGGCTCAGCTTCAAGCCAGCTTCCTTGCCCCGGCCGGTCGCAGGCGCCACGATGCCGCCGTTCTGCAGCACCGCCGTGGTGGGCGGCAGGGAATTGTCCGCGGTCATCGCGTAGAACGTGACCTCCTTGGTCAAATGAAACACTGCGCCGAAGCGGGACAAGGTCTCATCCGCCTTCAGGATCTGCGCAACGGCGGGGCGGATGGCGATGTTGGTGTTATTGGAGGTCTCATTGCTGTACCGCGCGACTCCCGCGATCAGCGACAGGCGGTCGCGAATGATGTCGACGTTCTGCTGGAAGTAGAAATTGCCCAGGTCAGCCCGGATGCGTGAACCCGGATTCGCGGGGGACACGTATTGACCAAAGGGCTTGACCGGCAGAGAATCGACATCCGGTTTGTCCAGCGGGCGGATGATCCGCGCCGGGGTGATGCCGTTGAAGAAGTCATTGTTGACCCAAACCGTGGTCCACGACTCCTGATTGGTCAGGGCCATGCCAAAGGTGCTTTGGTTTTTGAGACCAAAGAGTTCGTAACGTCCGTTGACGTCGATCGACATCGAATAGTGGTTCAGTTTGATATAATTGCGCCGATTAAAAAAACTGATTGTGCGGTCGACGTAATTCACACCGCCGATGGGAAGGACAATGCTGCCTTTGCGATGGAGCTGGTTCAGGTCCCCGCCGAACTTCATCTCCCAGCTGTTGGAGAAGGAATGCACCAACTGGAGGCGCGCGCCGTCGTGCACATGCCGTTCCATGGCGCCCGGAGGCAAGTTGAGCTCGTTGCGACCTGCGCCGGTAAACACCCGGCCATTCGGCATCAGCACCCCGGTGGGGTTCGAAGGACGCGTGATCTCCTGGTAGTCGTAAGCAAGCAGGACGCTCGTGTTCTTGTATTCGAACTGCAGCGAGGGGTGGACCAGGATGCGCTTGTCCTTGGCGTTCCGCCAGTAGGCGTCACCATCCTGATAGCCCGCCAGCAGTCGATAGCTCAGTTTCCCTTCGCCCAGCCGGCTGAGGGGGCCGGTCGAGTCGATCTCCGTGCGGTAAAGGCCGAAGTCGGTCACGCTCGCTTTCACCGAGCTCTGCGCAAACGGCAGCGGCTTGCGCGTGGTTTTGTTGATGACGCCCGTCAGGGCCGAATTCGGATACAGCAGCGCCGCCGGGCCCTTGATCACTTCGTAGGAGTCGACAAAGAAATTATCCATGAAGATCGTGCGGTCGATCTGGCCGTCGATTAACGGATAGGTCACGCCGGTGTTGCTGCCCCGGAGGGAGAAGGCCTCGCTGCGGTACTTTGGAATCGCGCCGGCGTAGATGAGCACGTCCGACGAGTTCTGGCCGCCGATGTCGTCGATCATGTCGCGAGTCACCACGATGATCGCCTGCGGGATATCGACGAGTTCCTGTTTTGTTTTAAAGGGAGTGGCGCTCGTGGCGATGTAACCCTTGTCCTGGGTGGATGAAACCCTGAACACCGACAACACGGTCGCCTCTTCCTTGGCGGCGTTCGTGGCGGGCGTGGAGGTGGCTTGAGCGAAAAGCGATCCTCCGATCGCGATCCCGACAATCAGAAAACGCCCGAGGGCGGAATGGCTTTGGTGAAGCATGGAGAGCATGGTTTTGGGGTGAGCTGGACCTGACATGAAAAGGGGGTGCCTCCGGGCAAAGGCGGGCGCCGGCCTGGAAGGAGGCGCGCAATGACCAGCTGTATTGTCGTGTATACTCAACTGGTCAAGCCAATCGCATTTGCATGGGGATGCGGCGCCCTCGTCCCTCGACCGGCTCGCGACGCCGAGCTTGCCGAACGGGCCGCGTTTCCCTCGACCACCGCGGCGGGGCCCCGCAGCTAAATGTGGGGCAAATCCGACAAATGGGGAGCGGAGGGCGTGAGCCTTTCCTTGCACACACGCCACCCTCCCGCGTTCCGCTCCGGGCGCAATCACGCTGACGGCGGACGGTATGCAAAAAATAGCGACCCGTGGTGATGGGTCGTTGCTCAGGGTTGGTCCGGGGCCCAGCCCGGCGGCAACGCCGCGACGAAACGCGCGAAGTCCTCCTCGGTGGCCGCCTCGTACGGTGGCAGCAGCCGCAACGGGAAACCGGGGTTGGCTACGCGGAACAGCATCTTGTCGTACGCCCCATCAATGTGGAAGCGGCCCGCCGCAGCCTCGCGCAGCGCGGCGACCATCAACCGCAGCTCCACGCCGTCGGAGATGCGACGCGCATCGTCTCCGGCCACGAAAGCTTTCGCGCGCACATAATTCACCGAGGCGAGCGAGATGAGCAGCCCGACCTCGTGCGTGCGGCGGGCGATCGTGTAGCCGAACTCGGTGAGGAAAAACCGCAGACGGGGCGACATCGTGAGCAGGTCGGCGAGAATGGCCGGATCGTCGGTGCTGCATTTGACGGCCACAAAATTGGGATGGGCCGCGGCCAGCCGGCGGTACTCGATGGAGGTGAGGAGCCGTTTCGTGCGGAGCAGGTTGTAGTGATGAAACTCGCAGTCGGGAAACCGGCCGCACGTCGCCGCGAAGAACGTGTCGAGCTCACGGTCACTCAGCGCACCCCACGACGGAAGCGAGAGTTGAAACCGCCGGAAACCCAGGGCCCGGCTCCGGGCGATGCGTTCGACGATCGTCGGCATCGAAAGTGAGATGACCCCGACCATCGGGGAGGCGCCGCATTCCTGCGCACTGCGCCAGAACGCGGCGGCCACCGCATCGAATTGTTTTTCGGTGACCGCATAGCCTTCCCCCGCCGTGCCAAAGATGTAGATATGCGGCGTCAACTCCCCGGCGATCCGCTTCACCTGCCGGCAAAACACCTCGTCTTCAAATTTGAGCCGCTCCGTCCAGGGGACAACCGCGGTCGCTAGAATCGCGGCGGGTTCAATGAGGGGAGCGGATGTCATGGGGATGGCACAGGGGATGTTTTCGGTGCGGCGGGCAGCGTCCAGCGCACGACGCCGACGTGGTAACGCTGGTGTGCAGGGACTCCGCGCGAGTAATACGCCGTGACGAGCGTGCCGTCGGCGAGCACGACCGTCGACGGGTAGCCGCCGTCGCGGTGGGGTTTGGCCTGGTTCGGCTCCTCGGTCGAGCCCTCGAGATCCACGAGCCGGATTGGCGCCGACCAGGAGCGGGCTGACGCATCGCCGATCCGGACGTTGACGCCCCAGTCGCCGTCGTTGCGCACGCCGTAGCTGAGCAGGATGCGCCCATCGGGCAGCCGCGTGAGATCCGCCGGGTGCTGCATGGGCAACGTGAGGGCGCCCTCGGCCCGCCAGCTGCGACCCTGATCGGTGGAGCGATACGCCTCCAGGTGCTGGCCGACCGCGCCGCCCTTGGCGGAATGATTGCCGCTGTTGCCGACGCCGTAGCTGCGAGAAGCGGCGAAAAGGTCGCCATTATCGAGGCGAAGCCATGCGGTTTCGTTGAAGGTGCGGTCGCCCGCAATCCGGCCACGCTTCTGCCAGCTCTCACCGCCGTCGGTGCTGGTAAAGAACGCGACTTCGTCGCGATAGAGAATGACGCCGATGGAGCCGTCGGCCAGCGGCGCGATCCGGCCAAAGGGCACGATGCCCTGCCCACTCGGCTGCCGCGCATCGAGGGCGGGAAACTGCCGCCACGTGCGACCGCCGTCGCGCGAGACGGCGGGGATGGGATTAAGGGTGTTGGCGCCGTCGAAATAACCTTTGGCGGGCTGGCGGTCGAGCGGGTCGGGGCGCCAGCCGGCGGCGCGCCGCTGATCCCAGCCGCTAATCAGCGCGACGTAACTGCCATCCGCGGCGAGGCCGCCGGCGACGTTCATGCGATTTTGCGTTGGCGCATAGGGCACGGGCACACCGGCCTTCTGCCATTTGCGCCCGCCGTCCGCGCTGACCCAGCACTCGACGGCGCCCTCGGTGAAGCCGTGGAGCGGGTGCGGCCAAACGAGGCAGGCGAGCTTGCCGTCGGGCAGCAACGTGACCTGCGGCCATCCGCAGGCATCGTCGATCGCGACGAAGCGCTCATGGAGCGCCAGCGCGGGGAATTTATTTTCGCCCGGCGCGGCCGCCGCCGGGGCGTGGAGGGCGAGGCCGAGGATGAGCGCAAGGGGCAGACGGGGCATGACGGTGAGGAGGACGAAAGAAAGCCGGGCGTCGCAGGACTCCCGGCTATTAGGAAGGACTCAAGCGTTGAGAGATGAGATCAGAACCGATAGGTCGCTCCCACCGAAATGGTGCGGGGCAGGCTCGGGTCGACGAAATAGGCGTTTTGCGCGCCGATGGCGTAGGCCTTGTCGAGGACGTTGTCGACGTTGACGCGGAGGAGCAGGTGGCGGCTGAACTTAAAGGTCGCGAAAAGATTCACGAGGTTGCCGGGCTCCGGAGTGACGAAGTTCAGGCCGGGGATGCCGCTGACGTAGGCGCCACCAGTCGAGAGCTTGCGCCCGCTGATGCGGACAAAACCGGCGCCGAGCGTGAGTCCCTTGACTGTGTCCGCCGGGAGTTCGTAGCGCCCCACCAGGCTGACGTGCTGCGAATAGGAGTTGGCCACGGGATTGCCCGCCTGATCGCGCACCTTGCCGTTGTAGTAGGTGCCGATGAACTGGAGGCCCGGCGCGGGGGTGTAGGCGAAATCTAAGTCGTAGCCTTTCTGGACGGTGGAACCGATGGGTGCGAAATAGCTGATGCCATCCGCGCGGACTCCGGCGAAGAAAGACTGGTTCGTGAGCTCGAGTTTGAAGACGGAAAACGTCGACGAAATCCGGCCGTCGAGAAAGGAGGTCTTGAAGCCGGCTTCGCGACCGATGCCCTCGGCGGCGGGCAGGGTGTTCAGGTTGACATCACGGGCATTGGTCGGCGCGAAGGTCGTGGATTCCATCGCGTAGAGGACGGCGTCCTTGGTGATGTTGAAAACCGCGCCGTAGCGGTGCAGGTTTTGCGTGCCATTGACCGGAAGGCCCATCGCCCGGGTGGCGGTGTTGGTGATGTTGTTGATCTTGATTTTGCTCCGCGTCAGCCCGGCCACGAGGGTCAGCCGCTCGGGAATCAGATCGATCGTCTGCTGAACATAGGCATTGCCGCGGTAGGTGGTGGACTGGGAGCCGGGGTTGGCGGCGCTGAAGCTGCTCAGAGGGGGAGCGGTGATCTGATCGAGCCGCGGATTGTTGAAGGGCACGGTTCGGCTGGGGAAAACCGCCGCGGAGAAGCCGATGATCCGGTTGACGCCCACCTCATCGCTGTAGCTCACGCCGAACGTGGTCTGGGTCGAGAGGCGACCGAGGTGATATTTGCCGTTCACGTCGAGCTGCGCGATGGAGAAGTCGAGCTTCTGGTCGTTCTTGCGGGAGTTGAAGGTCATCGTCTGGTTGATGAAGTTCACGCCACCCGACGG
>JBKJRG010000465.1:0-5368 GCA_046594805.1 Opitutaceae bacterium
GCCGCCAACGCCAAATCCGCCGCCATCCATGAGGTCGCGGCCCGTTTCACCGCGCTGAAGGAAACGTATCTCGCTCGTGAGCCGGCGGGCATCACCCCCCTCTTGGAAACGCGGGTCATCGAAGCGAGCGAGCTCACGCTCCAACGTCGCGCCACCCAAGCCGAGCTCGCCCTCCAGGCTGCGCTGATTGAGCTGAACCAGCTCCGCGGTGCCCCGGCGACCGCGCCCCTGCGGATGGTGACCCCGGCGCTGCAACTGAACGACGCGCCCGCGGTCGCCGCACTTTTTGCCGCCGCCCGGGAGAATAATTTCGAGTTCCGGATCCGACGGGTCGAACTGGAGCAACAGGGATTCCAAGTCCGGCTCGCGCGCCACGAACGCTACCCGGGCATCAGCGTGAGCCCCTTTTACTCGCAGGAAAAAGCCGGCGAACGGGAAACGACCGTCGGCATCGGGCTGAGCGTGCCACTGCCGCTCACGTCCCGCACCCGCAGCGCGGTCGAAGTGGCGCAGGCGCGCCAGCGCCAGGCGGAGACTTCCGTGCTCGTCGCGCAACGCAACCTCGAGCGCGAGGTGCTGCTGGCCGTCCATGCCTTTGCGACCAAGGTCGCCGAGACGCGCCGGTGGGCTCCTGACTCGGCCCTGAGATTTCGCCATGCCGCGGAGCTGGCCGATCGTCACTACCGCCTCGGCGCCGTGCCCATCGCAACCTACGTCGAGCTCCAAAACAGTTACCTCGATGCCGTCGAGGCGCTCCTCGACACCCAGGGTGAAGCGCTCGAAGCGGGCCTCAAGCTCCAGCAACTCACCGGACTCGACTTCAATCCCGTCGCATTTTCTCCATGAAAACCCTCCTCGCTCTCCCTGTCCTCCTCACCTTGTCCGCGCTTTCGACCGGCTGTGGCGATACGCGCGCGGACCACCGCGCGCTCGAATCCGAGCCAGCGCCCGCCGCCATCTACAAAGCGGGCCACGGCCTGCAATTTTCCCCCGCCGCGATGCAAATCGTCGGGCTCAAAACCGGTGAAGTGCGCGCGCCCGACGTCGCGGCGGCCAACGGAGTCACCGCCATTCCCGCCGAGGCACTGCTGCGCACGGTGAAGGGCGATTTCGTTTTCGTCGTCAACGGCGAGTGGTTCCTGCGGACCGTCGTCGTGCTGGGCGCCAGCGGCGGCGCCTTCCACGAAGTGAAAGAAGGCCTGTACGAGGGTGACCAGATCGTCACGCAGGGCGTTCGCGCGCTTTGGCTCGCAGAATTGCAGGCCGTGAACGGAGGGGTTGCCTGCGCCGACCATCATTGATGCTCGAACGCCTGATCGATTTTTCCCTCCGGCGTCGCGGACTGATCGCGTTCGCCAGCCTGGTCCTCATTGCCGTCGGCGGGTGGTCGGCCTTCCGCGTCGCGATCGATGCGGTCCCGGACATCACGAGCCCGCAAGTGCAGATCAACACGGCGGTCCAGGCACTCGCGCCCGAGGAAATCGAGACCCTCGTGACGGTGCCGATCGAAACGGAGATGGCCGGCCTGCCGGGCATGGTCGAGCTGCGCTCGCTCTCCAAGTTCGGCCTGTCGCAGGTGACGATGACGTTTCGCGACGGCGCGGACATTTACCGCCTCCGCCAACTCGTGACGGAGCGGCTGGCGCGCGCGCGCGACCATTTGCCGCCCGAAGTCTCACCGGCGCTCGCGCCGATCAGCACCGCCTTGGGTGAAATCGTTTACTACACTGTCCGCTACAAGGACAACGCGCCCGACAAGCCGGTGGATCGCGCGGGCCAGCTTCGCCAGCTGCGGATGATCCACGATTTCCAGATCAAACCGCTCCTGCGGGCGACCCCCGGCCTCGCCGAAGTGAACGCGATCGGGGGCTACGAAAAACAAATCGTTGTCGAACCGGACCCGGCGAAACTCGCCGCTGCGGCGGTGAGCTTCGCCCAACTCGCGGCCGCCATCCGCGCCAGCACCTCCAACGCGGGGGGCGGGATCGTCGAACTCGGGGCGGAAGCCGTCGTCGTCCGTGCCGACACCCGGGTCAAGACCGTGGAGGAGATCGCGAATCTTCCGGTTAAATTTTCCGGTGCGGCCAGTCCCCTGCTGGTGCGCGATTTTGCCACCATCAGCATCGGTTCCGCGGTGCGCACCGGGGCCTCGACCGAGGATGGCGAAGAAACCGTCACCGGAGCGGCCATCATGCTGGCGGGCGAAAACGGCCGCGAGGTCGCCCAGGCGACGGTGCAGCGGCTCCGCCGCATCGCCGGCAAGCTTCCGCCGGGAGTGGAGATTCGCGTCGTTTACGATCGCTCCGACCTCGTGAACGCGACCATCGGAACCGTGGAGCGGAATCTTTTCGAGGGCGCGGTGCTGGTGGCGGTGATCCTGCTCCTGTTTCTGGGCAACTGGCGGGCAGCCTTCATCGTCACGCTCGCGATTCCCGTGTCATTTCTCTTCATGCTCACGGGCATGGCGCAGGGGAAAATCAGCGCCAATTTGATGAGCCTGGGCGCGATCGATTTTGGCCTGATTGTCGATGGCGCCGTGGTCATGGTGGAAAACATCCTCCGCCACCTTGCGGGCAAACAACATCAGCTCGGTCGGCCGCTGACGGCCAGCGAGCGGCTCGTCGAGGTCCGCCGCTCGGCCGGTGAAGTCGCCCGGCCGATGTTTTTTGGCGTCCTGATCATCACGCTCGTGTACGTGCCGATCCTCGCGCTGACGGGCATCGAGGGGAAAATGTTCAAGCCGATGGCGCTCGCGGTCATGCTGGCGCTCGGCGGCTCGCTCGTTCTCGCCCTGACCCTCATGCCGGTGCTCTGCTCCTGGTTTCTCCGCGGCAAGCTGAGCGAGCAGGATGGCTGGCTGGTGCGCGGCGCCAAGGCGGCCTACGCGCCCGTACTGCGCGGGGCGTTGCGCGCGCGGTGGCTCGTGGTCGTCCTGGCCGTGCTGCTTTTCGCCGGCTCCGGCTGGGTGTTCGCCCGGCTCGGCGCGGAGTTCATTCCGCAGCTCGACGAGGGCGCCCTGTCGATCCAGATGGTTCGCGGCAACAGCGTCGGCTTGGAGGCTTCGATCGAACTCCAAAAGCAATCGGAGCGGCTCCTGCGCGCCAAGTTTCCCGAGATCACGCACCTCTTTGCGCGCCTCGGCACGGCGGAAATCGCCACTGACCCGATGGGGCCGAACGTTTCGGACACTTACCTTTTTTTCAAACCCCGGGAAACGTGGCGCCGGATCGAGGGCCGTCCGGCCACGAAGGCTGAGCTGGCCGGGCTGATGCGCCGCGAGCTGGTCAGTGCCATCCCGGGCCAAGCCTATCTGTTTACGCAACCGCTCCAGCTTCGCTTCAACGAAATCATGGCCGGCGCGCGGGCCGATCTCTCCCTGAAAATCTACGGCCACGCTTACGAGGAGCTGGAGCGTCTCGCCGCGGAGGCGCTGGGCGTATTGCGCAGCGTGCCAGGTGGCGGCGACGTGGAATTCGAAGCCGTGGGCCGCGTGCCCATGCTCGAGATCACGCCCCGGCGCGAGGCCCTCCAACGCCTCAATCTTCATCCCGACGAAATCAATGCCGTCGTGGCCTCCGCGCTCGGCGGTGAGGAGGCCGGCACGCTGATTGAAGACAGCCGCCGGGTGGACATCGTGGTTCGCCTGCCCGAAGCGCGCCGACTCGATCTCGCGGCCCTGCGCGAGTTGCCGGTCACCACGGCCGAAGTGCAGGTGCCGCTCAGTCGCATCGCCGAGGTCAACGCCGTGGACCGCGTCGGCACGATCACCCGCGAGGATACGCAGCGACGCGTGGCGATCCTGATCAATGTGCGGGGACGCGACACGGAGGGTTTTGTCCGCGAAGCCGACGCCAGGCTCCGCGCGCAATTGCGGCTCCCGGCCGGTTATTCCTACGAGTTCGGCGGCCAATTCGAAAATCTCCAGGCCGCCCGTGCCCGTCTCGCCATCGTCGTGCCCGCCGCGCTCATCCTGATTTTCGCGCTGATCTATGCGAGCTTCGGCAGCGCCCGCCAGGCCACGTTGATTTTCCTGTGTGTGCCGCTCGCCGCCATCGGCGGCGTTGTCTCGCTCTGGTTGCGCGGCATGCCGTTCACGATTTCCGCCGCGATCGGTTTCATCGCGCTCTCCGGGGTGGCCGTGCTGAACGGTATCATGCTGATCAGCTTTATCAACCTGCTGCGCCTCCAGGGGCGATCCGTGCGTGACGCGGTGACCGAGGGCACGCAGACCCGGTTGCGTCCGCTCCTCATGACCGCGCTCGTCGCCTCGCTCGGTTTCGTCCCCATGGCGCTGTCGAGCGGCCCGGGGGCGGAAGTCCAACGCCCGCTTGCGACGGTCGTTATCGGCGGAATTCTCACCTCCACTTTCCTGACGCTCATCGTGCTTCCCATCCTCTACGACTGGATGGAAACGCGGTGGCGCCGGGATCAAACCGTTAGCTCATCATCCTCACTCCCATGAAAATGAAACCACTGCTCGTAATTGTCGCCGCGCTTGGCGGCTTGGTCTCGGCGCCCGCCGCCGAAAAGATCGTCGGCGGCCCCAAGGGCGGCCGCCTGCTCGATACCGAACCGCAAAAGGCCGAGTTTTTTGTGACCAAGGCTCGCAAGGTAGAGATCACGTTTTACGACGCCAAGTTGAAGCCGGTTGCTCCCGCCGCCCAGGTCATTGCCGTCACCGCCGAGCCGAAATCAGGGCGCACCAAGGTCGAGCTCGAAAAGACCGCGACCGGGTTCGTCTCGAAAACAGCGCTGCCGGCTGCCAACGAGCCTTACCGCGTTGTCGTGCAGGTGAGGGAAAAGCCCGACGCCGCGCCGCAAAACTTTCGGGTGGATCTCGATCTCGGGACGTGCGGCGAATGCAAGCGCGCGGAATACGCCTGCACCTGCGCCCACTGAAAGGGCTGTCTGTTCGCGCTGGTGGGAACCGGCTGCCGGCGCATTGCCGGCACCTTCTGCCTTTGTCCGGCCATCCCTCACCATGAGTTCACCCGAAGGCCACGATCACAAACCTCCGTCGGCGGGGGAGGCTGATTGTGATCACTGCGATCACGAGCACGGCTACAGCCGCGCCGAATCGATCAGTCTGATCGTCTCCGGCGTGCTCGTCGGCGCGGCGCTGGTGGTCGGTTGGACCAAGGCGCTCCCCCGCAGCGTGCTCCTTACGCTCGCAGTGGCGGCGATGGTGGCGGGTGGATGGTTTCTGGTCCCGAAGGCGTGGCGGGCCATGCGCCGGCTGCGGCCCGACATCAATCTGCTCGTCGTCATCGCGGCCATCGGCGCCGCAATCATCGGCGAATGGGTCGAGGCGGCCACCGTCGTGTTTCTTTTCGGCGTCGCCGAGTGGCTCGAGGGTTGGGCCGACCGA
>JBKJRG010000563.1:0-4139 GCA_046594805.1 Opitutaceae bacterium
CTGCGCGTAGGCGCGGCCGGCCTTGAGGTCGTGGATCGAACAGGGCCCGACGATCAGCAGGAAACGCTTGTCGTCCGTGAAAATCAGCTGGTGGATTTCGCGCCGGGTTCGGATGACAAATTCCGCCTGTGCCTCCGTCTTCGGCAATTCCGTCAGCAACGCGGCGGGGGAGGGTAGGGAACGCGTCTCGACGACATTAATGTCGGAAGTTTTCTGCATAGGTTTTTGGCTGCGCCAAAAACCTTAGACGCTGGCGCGTCGCCGAACCATAATGCAATCAGAGACTGGCGACTTCCACTGAATCCAACTGAATCCTCACCAGTCCGCCGCCACTTGTCCCACGTCGGCAATATCGCGCCCCGCAGACTGCCATTTGAAGCTCCAATCCAAGTTTCCTGAATCGGTTGGTCACCTATGGTTTTCGCGGAGCGAAAACCAAAAAAGTGGCCGGCCGCTTACCCCTAAGCGGCCGGCCTTTGCTTTCTTAGTTACCCCAAAACTCCCGCTAGGCGGGAGAAGTGTTAAACTGCTGGGAAGAGAGATACGCTTCCCTTGCGCTTCGTCAATCTCTAGTTTGCAATATCTACCAAGTTTTTCATAAATACATTAAGTATAGTATGATGAATCCTATCAACGTTTCTACTTCCCAAGCCGTATTTTGGTGGAAACCAGCGGCTTGGCTCCGGGTGACCGGGCCGGATGCCGCTGTTTTCCTGCAGGGCCAGTTCACGAACGAAGTCCGGGGGCTGGCAAAAGGTGGCGCGGTCTACGGGCTGTGGTTGAGCGTGAAGGGCAAGGTCCTGGCCGACAGCTTTCTTCTCCGGGGGCGCGAAGAGGAAGAGTATTGGCTCGGCAGTTATTTCTCCGGGGGCGCCACGATTCGGGAGCGGTTGGAAAGCCACATCATCGCGGACGACGTCACGCTCGAGGACGTCACGTCCAGTTGGGAGGCCGTCAGCGTCTGGAGCGCCGCTGGAAACGAAGTGGCCCTGCCGGCGGACGGGTTTTGTTTTCCCGGGCGACGGGGTCGCGAGCAGAACACGGAATGGATCTTCCCGGGTCACCAGGTCGCCGCGATGAGAAGCCGGTTCGCGGGCATGAGGGAACTGGGTTCGAACGAAGTCGCGCGCATGCGCATTGCGGCGGGGATTCCGGCAATTCCGTCCGACGTTGGGCCCGGCGATTTGCCGCAGGAAGGGGGGCTCGAGGCTGACGCGATTTCGTACACGAAGGGCTGTTATCTGGGGCAGGAAGTCATGGCGCGGCTCAAGTCGATGGGACAGGTCCGGCGCCGGCTGCGACAGATCACCAGCCAGGACGATAAACTGCCACTGTTGCCCGCCGAGGTTTTCGTGGCGGAACGTAAAGCGGGCGAGCTGCGCTCGATCGCGCCCGGGGTGTCCGGCGGATACATCGGGCTGGCGATGCTTTCGTTGCTGCCGCTGGGCACGGAGACGACGCTCGCGCTGGCTCCGAATGGTCCGCGCCCGCTGCACCTGGGCGAAGCGCCATGACCGAGCACGAACAACTGGCGGAGCTATGCGCGCGACTGGGGGCGCCGCGCGCGCAGGCCACCATCCTCGCCGCGCAGCTCCTCAAACGGGCGGAACAACTCGCCCAGCAGAGAGGCACCACGCGGGAAGCCGCGCTGGCCCGGTTGCTCGATTTCGTCGCCCAAGGCCGGGCGGGAGAAGTGCCGAAAGAGTTTGCCCCTCCGTCGCGCGAAATACCCGGCGAGCCGGGCGCGGAAAACACGCAGCGACGGGATTGAGTTTGACCGCGGCGGTGACCGTTTCTTCGCTCGCGCCTCCCCCATACCCCATGAACAAGGCTGGACTGATCGATGAGGTGCAGAAACTCCTGAGCAACGGGACCTCCAAGGCCTCCGCGGAGCGCGCGACCGATGCGGTGCTGGCCGCCGTCAAGCGCGGCCTGCGGCGCGACAAGGAAGTTTCGCTGGTCGGCTTTGGCACGTTCGCCCTCGCGCTGCGCCCGGCGCGCAACGGCTACAATCCGCACACGAAGCAGCCGATGAAGATCCGCGCGATGAAAACCATCCGCTTCAAGCCCGGCGCCGAGCTGCGAGGGCTGGGGTGAGCCCGCGTCATCGGCGCTCGTCGAGTGATTCGTGGCGAACGGTCGAGCCCGGGCCGTGGTTCGCGGGTCCAACCCGCCGATGAAGCTGGCGCTGATCGAGAAATTCCGGGCCACGTACGGTCGTGCCCCCGAGTACATGGCGCGCGCGCCGGGGCGAATTGAATTCGTCGGCAATCACACGGACTACAACGGTGGGCCCGTCCTCGGCGCGGCAATTGACCGGGGAATCTGGGTGGCGCTGGCGCGCCGTGACGATGGGAAGTGGCGCTTTGCCAGCAACCAGAAGGGCGCGGTCCTCGAGCTGCCGGGCGGGGTTTTCGACCGGCAGAGCGACGGGGCCTCCTGGATTAATTACCCGTTGGGGGTGCTGGCCGCGTTCAAGGCCTTCAATCTCGCGGTGCCTCCGGGCTTTGAATACATGGCGATGTCCGATTTGCCCGCGGGAGCCGGGCTGAGCAGCAGTGCGGCCATCGAGCTCGCGTCCGCCCTCGCGTTCCTGGCCGCCACGCAGCAGGATCCGCCCCGCGAGACCGTCGTGAAAATCGGCCGGCATGCGGAGAACAACTTCGTCGGGGTGCCCTGCGGCATTCTCGATCAGGGGGTCTCCGGCTTCGGTCGCGCCAACCATCTTGTCTTCATCGACTGCCGCGGGCCGCGCTTCGCCACCGTGCCGCTCCCGCCGGGAACCCATTTTTGGGTTTTCAACACCCATACCAAGCACGCGCTGGTGGACGGTCTCTATGCGGAGCGGCACCGCGAATGCATGGAAGCCGCGGAGGGGCTGGGCGTGGAATTCCTGGTGGACGCGCCGCTGGCCGCCCTGGTGGCGGGCGAATGGAAGCTTTCCCCCACCGCCGGCAAGCGCGCGCAACATATCATCGAGGAGATTGCCCGGGTCGGTGCAACCGTCGCCGCCCTTCGGGCCGGCGATCTGGCGGGAGTGGGGAAGCTCCTCACTTCCTCGCATCGGAGCTCGCAAACGCTCTTTGAGAACAGCACGCCCGAGCTCGATCTGCTGGTGGATGTGCTCGTCACCACGCCCCACGTCTATGGCGCCCGCCTCACCGGGGGCGGTTTCGGCGGCGCCGTCATGGCAATGACGTCGGCGCAATTCGACCGTCCCGAGGCCGACAAGATCGCGGCAACCTATGCCCGCAGCTTCGGGAAGAGGCCGGCTGTGCTGCACGCCCAAACCGGCGAGGGCGCGGAACTAATTGCGATCTGAGCCGGCCGGCGGTTTGGGGGCGGCGGCAGGCGTTTGAAAGTGGAATGGGACGAGCACCGAGCGTGCCACGAAGCGGTGCTCTTCGATGGCGGGGAGAAATTTCCACTGCTGGAGCGCCTGCTGTGCCGCGGCGGCAAAGGCCGGGTGCGTGGTCGATTCAATCGTTATTCCCTCCACGTCGCCGTGCTCGTCGATCCGGCAACGCAGGATTGCCTCCGCGTTGACGCCCCGCCCCCGCAAGGTCGACGGTTGTCGGGGAGCAACGCGCATGAAAGGGGTCGGCGGCCGGTTCGCCACCGTCGCCAGCACATGCTCCCGCGTTTTCTGGCGCTCGTCCGCAATGCAATCGTCTCCCAGCGAGGCGGGCAGCAACTCACTCGAGCCTGCAAACAACAGTACCCGGGCCCCGGCGCCTGAACTTCGCATCGGAAGCGGGATGACGATTTCCACGCTGGTTTTTTCGCCGGCAGCGAGGTCGGGCAGCTCATGCAGCGCGACAACGGCGCGCGGCTTGGCCGGGGTGTGGCGCGGCGAGGGCGTCCCATGCCGCGCGGTACCGGCGGAGGGTGGCGCGGGCACCGGCGTCGGGTCGATCGCGGGCGAGTCGATCCACACGACCGCATAACACGATTTCAGGGCGCGGCTCGCCGTCAGCTCCGCGCGGTAGTGCAAGGCGGAACCGGCGGCTTCGCTCCCGGCGGGAAACGGGGCGTTTTCGAGGTGCGCATTCATTACATGCACCACCGCCGCGTCCTCGGCATAGCAGGGCAGCGGTTTTACGGTGAGTCGATCGGGGCAGTCGCCAGCTTGCCTTGGG
>JBKJRG010000615.1:0-5514 GCA_046594805.1 Opitutaceae bacterium
GCATTTGCAGACTGTCTCGACGCTGCCGGCCGGCGAGACCGTGCAGCGCGGCTACAGCACCGCGGAGATTGCGGTGCACCCCAGCGGGAAGTTCGTCTACGGCTCGAACCGCGGCCACAACACCATCGCGGTGTTCGGGGTGGAGGCGGAGTCGGGCCGGCTGACGCTGGTCCAGCATCAGTCGACCTTGGGCAAGACGCCGCGCAACTTTGCGATCGATCCGACCGGCACGTGGCTGCTCGCCGAGAATCAGGATTCCGGCACCGTCGCGGTTTTCCGCATCGATGCCACGACGGGAAAGCTCACCGGCACCGGGCAGACCCTCGCGGTGCCAAATCCCGTCTGCGCGGTATTTGTGGCGGTGAAGTGAAGCCTGCCGCTACTCAATTTCGAGGCGATTACCTGGACCGCGCCACGAGCATTTCAATCAATGCGACCAGGAAGTGCGTGTCGCGGGACAGCGATTTTAGGACGGTAAGCGCCTGATCCGTCCGGGTTCGCGCGAGCTTACGTGACGACTCGAGCCCGTGCAGTTTGACGTAGGTGGTCTTGTCGGCTTTCGCGTCCTTGCCGGCGGTTTTTCCCAGGGTGGCGCTGTTGGAGGTGGCGTCGAGGACGTCGTCCACGATCTGGAACGCCAAGCCCGCATCGCGTCCCGCCCGGCGCAGCGATTCGAGTTCGGGTTCGGAGCCGCCACCGACTCGTCCGCCCATCACCAGCGCCGCTTCGATCATCGCGGCCGTTTTGTTCAGATGGATGAACTCGAGTTCCTCCGCCCCGGCGCCGGATTGTTTTTCCGCCAGGAGGTCTTCCATCTGTCCGCCGATCAGTCGGCGGCTACCCGCCGCGTCGGCAAGTTCCCGGATGAGCGCGTGCGCCATGACGGGTTGCTCCGCGTAGCTAGTGGCCAGCAGTCCGAAGGCATGCGTGAGCAGGGCGTCGCCGGCCAGCAGGGCGGTGGCTTCGTCAAAGGCCTTGTGCGCTGTCGGCCGCCCGCGCCGCAGGTCATCATTATCCATGCAGGGCAGATCGTCGTGGATGAGCGAATAGGTGTGCACGCACTCGATCGCGATGGCGGCGGGTAGTGCATCCACCCGCACCGCCGAGCCGGCGTCCGGCGCCTGAAACAATTCCGCCGCGGCGAGCACGAGCATGGGGCGGAGGCGTTTGCCGCCGGCTTCGAGACTGTAGCGCATCGCGGCATGCAGGCGGACGGGCCGGGTGTCAGCGGATGGAACATGCAGCGCAATGCCGCGTTCGATCCGGGAGAGGTGGCGTTGGAGCTCGGCAGAGAAATCCATGCAGGCCTCTTGCGTGCGCGAAATCCCTATCCGGCGCAATCCGCCATCTGCGGATGAAATCCGGATGCGCCAGTCCTTCCTGGGGTTGCGGCGCCCTCGCCGCGTCCGATCCAAAACCGCGGCGAGGGCGCCGCGGCCCCATTTACCGATCTCCCATCCGGCCCCTATCGCGCCGATGGCGCCTCCCTCACCACGGCGCTTTGGAACGGCCGATGTTGTGGAGGAACCGGCGGAAAGAGGTCATCGTCTTCGGGCGCGCTTCCACTGGAATCTGGGCGTGAAACCCGCGGTCGGACGCCGTTTTCGCCACGGTGAGACCGTCGTAGTTGCGCGTGCCCACCGTTTCGAGCGTGAGCAGTTCCGGCGGCACCTGATCGAGATGCCCTTCATGCGCGGCGGCGTGCAGCGGCGTGTCACCATTGTCGTTACGGGTCAGCAGCAGGTCGCCGGTGAGTGAGGCCACCGGGATTTTGTTCAACTGCCCGCTTTCGGCCGCAGCATGAATCGCGGTGAAGCCGGACTTGCTCGCCATGACGAGATTCGCGTGGGTCAACAGTGCGGACGGAATCTGCTCGAGATGTCCTGAGATGGCGGCGGCATGAAAAACGGTGTCGCCCGCGCTGGTCGGTTCGCGGAGCGCCGCAGCCGTCAGCAACCGGGCCGGGACTTGGTCCAGGTGGCCATTGAACGCCGCGAGGTGGAGGACGGTTTCCCCGCCCAGATTTTTCTGGCCGATGTTTTCGGCCGTGATGAATGCCGCGGGGATGAGATCGAGCGTGCCGTTCTCCGCCGCCTCGTGCAGCAGCGTGTTGCCGACGTCCGTCTTGCGCAGGACTACATCCGCGGTGAGGAACGCCAAAGGCACTTGATCCAAGTGGCCATACGCAGCCGCGGAATGAAACACGGTGAGCCCGGCGTTGCTCCTCAAGCTCAGTGATTCGACCGTCACGAGATCGTGAGGCACCTGATCCAGGTGCCCGCCCATGGCGGCGTGATGGAGCGGGGTGTACCCGGCATCGTTTTTCAGCGCGAGATTCTCCTCGGTGAGCACTTCCGGCGGCAACGCAGCCAGGCGCCCATGCTTGGCAGCGAGATGGAGCGGGGTCGTGCCGGAGGCATTACGGGAAGTCAGTCGTGCCACCGTCAGAGTGCCGGGCGGAAGTGTCTCCAAGGAACCGTCCCGGAAAGAGGAATGCAGGTCGGAATTTTCCATCGCTGGCACAGTTAGAGGAGCGCCCGGGTCAAGGGCGAGGCAAGCCAAACCCTCGGGTAGTTTCACGCATCGGGCTGGAAATCAGTTTGCCAACGTTTACGCCGGAAAACATCGTCAGCACGATGAGTCCCGACGAATTGAAGCCCAGCCCCGCGGTCCCCCTTAAGAAAGAGGCGGTGTCGACGAAGAAAGAGAAGGATCCGGTTCTGTTGGTCGATGATGAGAAGCCGCTGCTGGATGTCTTTGCGGCCGCGCTCGGCCCGACCTTCGAGATCACCACCGCTTCGAATGCGCGGGAGGCCGACTTCATTCTTCAGAAAAAGACTTTCAAAGTCGTGGTGGCGGACCACCTGATGCCGGGCGGGAACGGGATGAATTTTCTCGTCCGCGCGCGGGAGGAGTTTCCGCACATGCAGCGAATCCTGGTCACCGGCTACATGAAGCCGGAGATGCTGCTGCGCAGCGTGAACGAGGCGGCGTTGTTTCGCTACCTGCTCAAGCCGGTTTCCATGCCCGAATTGCTGAAGGTCGTCCAGGATGCCGCCAAGGCGCACGACGCCAGCCTCGCTGCCACCAAGTGACCGCCCCGCTCAAGTCGCCGCCGCGTCCCGCCGTCCTCCTGGTCGACGATGATGCGGCAGTGACCGATGTGCTCGAGCTCAACCTGAAGGAGCATTTCGACGTCGAGTCAGCGCGTTCCGCGCAGGAGGCCGAGATGATGATGGGCACACGCAGCTATGACATCGTGGTGTGCGATCACTTGATGCCGAACGAGGAGGGCCTCGCTTTTCTGACGCGCGCCCGCACCCAGTTTCCGCAGGTGCAGCGGATCCTGATGACGGGGTACATCAACCCCGAGTTGCTTTCGCGCAGCACCAACGTGGCCGGCCTGGCGAACTGCCTGATGAAACCGGTGAGCGCGCCCGATCTGATCGCGGCCATCCGGCTGGCGCTGCCGTTGCAGTAGCGCGGTCGGCTTGGGTAGGGGCGTCGCTTGACGACGCCCAGTGGCTGCGGCTTCCGGCCGCAGATCATCGGCTGCCCCTCGGCAGGCTCGGGGCCGTGAGCTGGTCGAACGGGCAAACCGATGCCACTACAGACGCGGGCGTCGTCGAGCCACGCCCCTACAACTATCCTGCGAAACTACTGTTTCAGTTTCGTCCGGAGGTACGGCGCGGTCGGACTGCCCTTCACTTTCAGCAGGCCGGCGAGCTCGCCCTGATACATGAGTTCGCCGCCATCGGGCCCGCCGACCGGCCCGAGCTCCACGATGTAGTCGGCCTCCGCCAGCACATCGAGGTGATGCTCAATGACGACGACCGTGTGGCCCTGATCGACCAGGGAGTGCAGCACGCCGATGAGTTTTTCGCAGTCGCTCAGATGCAAGCCGATGGTGGGCTCCTCCAGGAGATAGAGATTGCGCGGCAACAGCCCGCGGCTGCGTTCCCGATACGTGGCAAGGCCGGTGGAAAGCTCGGTGACCAGCTTGAGCCGCTGCGCCTCGCCGCCGCTGAGGGAGGGCGAGCTCTGCCCGAGCGTGAGGTAGCCGAGTCCGCACTTCACCATCAACTCGCACACTTGGGACAACTGGGAATGGAAGTCGAAGAACTGCGCCGCCTCCTCGAAGGTGAGTTGCAGGACCTGTCCGATATTCCGCCCGCGCCAGAGGATGTCGGCGAGATCCGGGCTGTAGCGGCTGCCGCGGCAATCGTCGCAGGGGAGGTAGGTGTTCGGCATGAACGCCATCTCCAGTTTGATCCGGCCGGCGCCTTCGCAGGTGGGACAGCGGCCGCCGGCGGTGTTGAAGGAGAAGCGCGAAGCAGTGTAACCCCGGATTTTCGATTCCGGCAGCGAGGCGAAGAACTGGCGGATCAAATCGAAGATGCCGAGGTAGGTCGCGGGAGTGGAGCGCGGGGTCTTTCCGATCGGCGATTGGTCGACCTCGATGACGGCCTTGAAACCCTGCGCGCCGCGGAGGTTTGCGAACGGCACGTTGACCGGGGATGGGGGCGGGCGTCCCCGCCCGCTCGTCCGCGGCGGGGGCGCTGCGGCCCCATCGTTGGGGTCGAACCCGGTGGCCTTGACGAATTCGCCGCCCCGGAGATTCGCCTTCCGCTCCGCGATGGCGTGCGTCACCGCGGGATGGAGGACGTCGCGGAAGAGGGTGGATTTTCCAGCGCCGCTTGGGCCGGCCACCATGATCAAACGGCCGAGCGGGAGCCGGAGATCGAAACCCTTCAGGTTGCGGAAACTCACCTGTTCGAGCTCCAGCCAGTCGCGGTGGAAGGGAGCGGGTCCGGTGGGGGGCTTCCGCTGCAGTGCCGCGCGGACCGGGCGGGTGCGGGCCAGCAGATTGGATTTCACCGGACGGTATTCGCCGCGCAGCGGGTGGGGAATTCCCTTCGCGAGAAAAAGCCCGGTGAGCGACTTGTCACTCCGCTTGATTTCGTCCGGTGTGCCGTTGGCGAGCACTTCGCCACCATGGATACCCGCCGCCGGCCCGAGGTCGATGATGCGGTCGGCCCGTTGCATCAGCTCCTCGTCATGCTCGACGACGAGCAGCGTGTTGCCCTTCTCCCGCAATGCCTCGAGCGTCTCAATCAGGCGGTCGTTGTCCCGCGCATGCAGGCCGATGCTTGGCTCGTCCAACACGTACAGGACGCCCGAGAGATTGGAGCCGAGCTGGGCGGCAAGCCGGATGCGCTGCGCCTCGCCGCCGGAGAGGGTCTCCGTGGGTCGATCGAGCGACAGATAACCGAGGCCGACGTGATCGAGGAATTTGAGCCGCTCCTCGATTTGCGGGACGATGTCCTGCACGATGAGCTTGCCCCGGGCGTCGAGTTCCAGCGCACCAAGTTGAGCGAGCAACTGGGACGGCGTGCTGCGCAGCAGGTCCGGCAGCGAGAGAGCCGGTAGCCGTGAGCGGAAATGCAGCTTCACCGCGCGGCCGACTCGATTCAGCCGGGCACCATGGCACTCCGGACAGGCCTGGCCGTCGTC
>JBKJRG010000663.1:0-5015 GCA_046594805.1 Opitutaceae bacterium
GTGAAGGGCTCGATCAACGGGAAAGTGGAGGGCGGCCGCGACGGCTGGGCGGTGGGCGGCAAGCTGGGTGAGCCGCACTATGCGCGGTTTTCCCTCGGCGAGCCGATTGGCGACGGCAAGGGCGCGACCCTGAATTTCACGTTGCAGCATCGCTTCCGCGACGGAGTACCCGTCGCGGAAGCGATGCTGCAACGTGAAATTCAGGGTCGCTCCCTTGCAATCGCCAATCGGCTCGCCAACGGAAAAGCGCGCGTAATGCGGCTCACCCAGCTTGCCGCCCACCGCCCAGCCGTTGCGGCCACCCTCCACTTTCCCGTTGATCGAGCCCTTCACGTCGTACTGGGCCTGGGTGAAATCGGCGCGCGCATCCTTGAACTCCACCTCGACGTTGTTCCGCTTCCCGTCCTGGTCGCTCCAGCGCAGCGCGATCTCGCTGAGCACGAAATTCCCCGCCGCGCGCCCGGGTCCGAACATCGGCAGGCTTTCGTGCGGCAGCACCTCGAGCATGAAGCCGGTGATTTTCTCGAGCTTCGACTCAGCGACGATGGTGTAATCGACGAAATTCGCGATGGGCCCGGAAGCGAGATAGGAACCGTCGTCGAGCTTCTTCAACTCGATCAGGTTGTTCGCCTTCGCGCTCTTCACTTCCAGCGGCACCCACGCCGTGCCGAGCCGCTGGGCATCGAGCGTGGGCTCCCATTCGCCCTGCTTCGCGGGCAGGGTGGCCTCGTAGTCCGCGAGCGCCTGGGTTTCGGCGGCAATCTTCTCCTCCCGCTTCTGGGCGGCGGCCGCGACCTGCTCCGCGATCTCCGCGGTGCGCGCGACGACGGCGGCAGAGGCCGCGGCCGTCGCCTGCTCGCGTTCCCGCTGCTTCTGCACATACACCGGCGCCCACCATTTTTCCCGTTCCGCGAGGTCAGCCGACAATCGGGCATGCTCGCTCGCGATGGTATTCCACGCGGCGAGCGTGCTGGTCGTTTCCCGGACGGTCGCATTGCGGTTCAGGGTCCGGAGGAAAATCTCGTTCACCAGCGTCCGGTCGTCGGGCTCGCTGGCGGTGAGTCGCGCGATTTCATTCTTCGGATCGTTGATCGCTCCCGAAACCGCCGGCCCGCCGAGCAGCGCCATCACCGAACCAAGCCCGATGTCGCTGCTGCGTTCGCACTCGCAGGCGGACTCGCGCGCTGGGCGGCCGAGGCTCGCCAGGAAGCCGCTGGGCACATCGATCGCGGAGTCGGGCAACTGCGCCGCGCGCGTGCCCGCCTTCACGCCGGGGAAATTCGGCACCGACCCGGTCACCTTCAGCACCGCGTCGAAGAGCACCTCGGCCGGCAGCCGGCGCGCCGTGGCATGCGAGTAATTGATCCGGTCATCATCGTTCCATTTGTTGGTCGTGACGGCCAGCTGGTAGGTCCGCGACTTGCAGACGAGCTGCTGGATGTGCCGCACGTTGAACTTGCTCTGCACAAATTCCTGCGTGAGCCACGCCAGCAGTTCCGGATTGGACGGTGGGTTGCCCGCGCGAATATCGTCCAGCGGATCGATCAGCCCTACGCCCATCATGTAACCCCACACCCGGTTCACATAGCTCAACGCGAAGTAGCGATTGTCCGGGGCCGTCATCCAGCCCGCGAGTTGCTCGCGGCGGGTGGACTTGTCGGAGCCGGCGGCGAACGTAGCCGGGAAAGGAAACTCCGGCGCGGTGACCTGGCCGGTGCGGTCGTGCTTTATCTCCCCTTCCGCCTTGTCGAAGGTGATTTCGTAAAGCGGCTTCGCACCCTCGACCGCCGTGCCGGCGATGGTCTTGTTGCCGCTCTCCGGATCCTTCTTCAGGTCCACCTGCGCAAAGAACGCGGACAACTGGTAATACTGATCCTGGGTCCAGCGCTCGAAGGGGTGATCGTGGCATTTGTTGCAGTTGAAGCGGGTCGCCAGGAAAAGGTGCGTGGTGTTCTCCATCGTCTCGGCCGGGGTGCGGAGGACCTTGTAGTAACTCGCCGCCGGGTTTTCGCGATTCGAGCCCGTGGCCGTCAGGATCGTCCGGGCGAATTGATCGTAGGGAAGATTCGCCGCGATCTGCTCGCGAATCCATTCGCGGAATTTTTTCGCCCCTTCCTCGCCGAGGAACTTGCGATTCACCTGCAGGAGATCGGCCCATTTGTTCGACCAGTGATCGACGTAGTCGGGTGAACCGATCAGCCGGTCCACCACCGCATCGCGTTTGACGCGAACGTCACCGCGATCGGCCATAAATTCCCGCACCTCGGCGGCGGTCGGCGGCAGCCCGGTGAGATCGAGGTAGACCCGGCGGAGGAAATCCGCATCGGTGCATAATTCCGAAGGGAGGATTTTCATCCGCTGCCACTTCGCGGCGGTGAACTCGTCCACCTTGTTCCACTTCTCCGGCTCGCGCCAGGCAAAGCCCGAGCGGTCGCCCATCACGGTCACGGTCGTCGCGGCATAGTTGCCCTCGTAACGCGCGAGCAGCGGCGCCTCGCCCCGGCGGAGCGTGCTGATCAGCCCTCCGCGGTCGGCGGCCACCACGTCCAGGTTGCCCGACTCGACGAACGCCTCGGCCGTCACGTCGCGCGTGCGGCCGTCGGCGTAGGTCGCGGTGATCCGCATCTGCTGCTTCATTCCGATCGAGGGCAGCACCGGGTCCTTGGGCAGGACTTCGATCCGCACCACGCGCGGCGTCTCCAGATCCAGCTTCGCGCCGTCGGCAATCCAGGCGCGCAGGATGCGATAGTACTTGTCGTCGAACTTCGTCCGCTGGCCGCCTTCATGGGGCACCGCGCCGGTGGCCTTCAGCAGCATCAATGAATCGTCGGGTGAGGCGAAGTTCACCCGCCGCCCCGCGTGATCGTCCACCAGCGAACGCACGTCGTAGATCGGATCGTAGCCGCGCAGCGAAAGCTTGAAGCCCGCCTTGCCATCCTTCGCGCCGTGGCACGCCCCGGCGCTGCAGCCCAGCTGCGCGATCACCGGGTTCACGTCGCGGATGAAATTCACCTTCTGGTCCGGATTGTAGTCGACCACTTCCAGCGGCACTTTCGCCTCCGCACTGGCAAGACGGATGGTCAGCTGCGTCTTCCCGTCGGCCAGCGGACCGACGAGGCCGGTTGCCGAGACGCTCGCCAGCTTTGCACCCGGCTCGATGGTCGCCAGCCGGGTCACGTCCATCCGGTCGCCATTCGCGAACTTGGCGGTGACGAGCAGTTGCACCGCGTCGAACGCGCCGTGGAGTTTCACCCTCGACGGAACGACTTCGAGCGCGACAATTTTGGCGCCGGGCGGGAGCGTTTCCTTCAGCTCCGCGGCCATGGCGGGCGTCAGGGCGGCCGCGGCGGAGAGGCGATGGGCCCCGCACAGCGCGGCGCCGACCAAACCCAGCCCCAAAAGAGAGGCTCGGGTTGGTAATCCCGCCTTCAGGCGGAACAGGGATCGGATTCCGCCTGAAGGCGGAACTACGAACAGGGGCGAGGTTTTTCTCAAAGTGATTTTCATTCGCGTCGCGTCGCTGGCATCGATTCGGCGCGGGAAACCTGCACGCCGCTCATGGGTACCGGGACAAACTCTTTCGCGACCGTGCCATCCGCGGTCCGGATCAGTCTGACGCGGCCATCCTCGCCGGCGGCTGCGACGGTTTTTCCGTCCGGGCTGAAGGTCAGCGCATAGATGCCGCCGGCGAATTTCGCCTCCGCCACGAGCTTCACCTCCGCGGTGGTGAACGCCTCGATCGCCGCCTTCTCTTCGGCGTTGTAAGCGCTGGCGATCTTCGCCGCATAGGCCTTGAGCAGGAGCTCCGGGATCTTGGCGTCGAACTCGCCCGTGTAGATCGCGACGGCGCCGCGGCCATTGAAGCTGCTCGCCGCGGCAATCAGTTTCCCGTCGTCGCTGTAGTCCACGGAAAAAATCCGCCCCTCCATCGGCGGAAACTTCCGGAGGAGGTTGGCGTTGTCGCCAATCCGGCGCGTCGTCTTGCGGAAAACCTGGTAGACTTGCGGGACACCATCGGCGCCGCCGATCAGCACTTCGTCGCGTCCCGGCCGGCGCGCAACGGCATGCAGGCCGCCGCGCAAAGCACCGGGAGTGATCGACGTGATGTTGTCGATGAAACGCTGCGTCTCGACCTCGGTCAGCTTCGTGCTCATGTCGCGCCCGACCGAGATGATGTGCGTGCCGTCCTTATTGAAAACTGTGTCGAGGACCCAGTCGTTGTGCGAACCCTGCTGCAGGACCTGCTCGCCGGTCGCGGCCGCGATGGCGCGCACGGTGTTGTCCGGGCAACCGAAGGCGACGAGCTTGCCATCGGGCGACCAACTCACGCCGTAGACGTTGTCGTAGCCGATGGGCAGGGAAAGCTGGAGGGTGCGTTTCTCGACGTTCCAGATCTGCACCTCGCCCATCCGGGCGGGCAGGCCACCGGCCACGGCGAGTTGCGTGCCGTCCGGCGAAAAACGCACGGACTCGATCCGGTCGGACAAACCGACCAGCCGCGCGACGATGCCGGAGCCGTCCGCGTGATGGAGGAGCACCTCGTGAAAACCCGCCACCGCCAGGAGCTTTCCATCCGGCGAAAAATCCAGCGCGGTCACGACCGGTGGCCGGTGGTAGACCGGCGGATGTTCGGCGTCGATCCGCTGCACCGCATTCTTGGGCGTGTCGTCGACCGCACCCTCTGCGACCCATTTGGCGATGAGCGCGATTTCCGTGGCGTGGAGCGGCGACTTGTCCTTGGGCATCCCGGCCTCGCCATTCTCCACCGTGATCGCTTCGACCAGCGGGCTGTCCTGCGGTTTGCCGGGTATGACGGCCTTGTCGCCGCTGTCCCCGCCGCTGATGAGCCGCGTGAAATCCGTCATCACATACCCGCCCTTGTGCTTCGCCGGCTGATGGCAGCCCTGGCAGTTCGCCTGGAAGATCGGGCGAACCTGTTTCCAGTAACTCACGGGCGCATTCGGATCGACCACCTCCTGCTTGGGGGGCGCGGCGGCGAAGCTCGGTTGGGCAAA
>JBKJRG010000206.1:0-2848 GCA_046594805.1 Opitutaceae bacterium
GACCGGCGAAGTTCTTTCTCTTTCTCTTTATCCCCTGAGCCGGACGAGAGAAAGAGTAAGATAAAGATAAAGAGAAAGAGCACCATTCCCTTGGCAGATCCAATCCCCACTACCATGCGCTTCCTCCTTCGTTACTCCCTGCTGTTCGCCCTGCTCGTCGCGGGCGCGTTCGGCGCGACGGCTAGCCCACGCCGGCTCAACATCATTTTCCTCCTGGCCGACGATCTCGGCTACGGCGACACCGGGCCGTACGGGCAGAAAAAGATTCGCACGCCGCATCTCGATCGGCTCGCGCGCGACGGGATGAAGTTCACCCAGGCGTACTCCGGGCACAACGTGTGCGCGCCGTCGCGCTGCGTCCTAATGACCGGAAAACACCCGGGGCATGCCTACATCCGCAATAATCGCGGCGGCATGGGGATCGGCGACGGCAACGGGGGCGAGGGGCAGGAGCCAGTGCCGTCGGGTGAACTAAAACTGCCGCTGACCCTGAAATCGCTCGGCTACACGAACGGCGGCTACGGCAAATGGGGCCTCGGCGCCGTCGAGAGCACGGGCGGTCCGCTGAAACAGGGTTTCGATCATTTTTATGGGTTCAACGATCAGGCCGTCGCCCACAATCATTACCCGAGCTATCTCTGGGACGATGCGCGGAAAGTAAAGTTGAACAACCCGGAGTTCTCGGCGCATCAAACGCTGCCGCCCGGCGCCGATCCGAACAAGCCGCAGAGTTACGCGCAGTTCTCCGGGAAGGATTACGCGCCCGACATGATTGCCGCTCGCGCGCGCGAGTTCCTCCGCGAGAATCGCGAACGGCCCTTCTTCCTTTATTACCCGACCACGGTGCCTCATCTGGCGCTACAGGTCCCGGACGACGCCCTCGCGGAATACGCCGGCGCCTTCCCGGAAGAGCCTTACAGTGGCACGTACCTTCCCCACCGCACGCCCCGCGCCGCCTATGCCGCGATGATCACGCGCATGGATCGCAATATCGGCGAACTGCTCGCGCTCGTGGATCAGTTCAGCCTGCGCGAGAACACCATCGTCGTCTTCACCAGCGACAACGGACCGCTGTGGGATCGCTATGGCGGGACGGACACGGCTTTTTTCAACAGCAACGGCGGACTGCGCGGCCGGAAGGGCACGTATTACGAGGCAGGATTTCGGGTGCCGAGCATCGTGCGGTGGAGCGGAAAAATCGCGGTCGGAACCACCAGCGAGCGCGTCACCGGTTTCGAAGACTGGCTGCCCACCTTCTGCGAGCTGATCGGCGAAAAGAGCGCCACGCCAGCCGGCATCGACGGAATCAGTTTTGCGCCGACCTTGCTCGGGCAAAAACAGCCGGAACGGCCTTTTCTGTATCGAGAATCGCAAGGCTACGACGGCCAGCAATACGTGCGCGTCGGCAGCTGGAAGGCCATTCGCACCAACCTCCATCCGCGGGCCAACGCCCCGAACCAGGAACCCGCGCCGTTCGAACTCTACGACCTCGCGAAAGACCCGAGCGAATCCCGGAACGTCGCGGCCCAAAACCCCGAGGTCGTGGCGAAGCTGCTGGCGATCATGAAGGAACAGCATGTGCCGGCGAAACTCTGGCCGATTCGCGCCCTGGACGGCGACGTGGCGGCGCCAGCGGCCAAGAGTGCACCGAAGAAAAATAAATCAGCGGAATAGCGCAGCCGTCCCGGCTGGCTGGAGTGGCTGCGGCATCCTGCCGCAGATCGGCGGCAGGATGCCGCAGTCACGGCAGGCGACGCCTCCGCTACCCTTGATTGAATGCCCAAACCTCACCTTCCCTTCTCCCATGCAAACACCCCGCTGGCTCCTGCTCCCCTTACTCGCTGCCGCGCTGCTCGGACCCTCGTCCGCCGCGCCGGCGCCGGCCAAACCCAACGTCCTGTTCATCGCGGTCGACGACCTGCGCGACTGGGTCGGCTACTCCGACCGCACGCACCAATCCCGAACACCCAATATCGATCGGCTCGCTAAAATGGGCACGTCGTTCACAGCCTATTGCGCGGCGCCCGTGTGCAATCCCTCGCGCGCCGCGTTGATGTCCGGGCTGCGCCCGTCCACCAGCGGCGTGTACGAAAACCAAAACGACTGGCGCACGGTCATCCCGGAAGACAAGGTCCTCACCACCACCTTCCGGAAAGCCGGATATTACGTGTGCGGCTCCGGCAAAATTTATCACGGCGCTTACGAGCGGCCCGGGGAATGGGATCACTATCTCGCCAACGAAGGGAGCAACGCCCGCGTGGCGCCCGGCCAGAGCGACGGCGTCGGCGGCATCAAGTTCGCCCCGCTGGATTGCAAGGACGAGGACATCAACGACTGGAACATCACCAATTACGGCATCACGGAGCTCGGCAAAAAACACGACAAGCCGTTCTTCCTCGCGGTGGGCCTGCACAAGCCGCACATGCCGTGGAATGTCCCAAAGAAGTACTACGACCTGTTTCCGCTCGAAGGCATCAAGCTGCCCCCCTTCCTCGAAAACGATCTGGAGGATGTCCCGCCCGCCGGCGTGAAGATGGCGCATCCCCACACCGATCACGAGCCGATGGTGAAGTCCGGCCGGTGGAAGGAAGCCATCCAGGGCTATCTCGCCTCCATCGCCTACACGGACATGAACATTGGACGTCTCCTCGATGCGCTCGATAAGTCGGCCTACAAGAATAATACCATAATCGTTTTCTGGGGCGACCACGGCTGGCATCTGGGCGAAAAGCATCACTGGCGAAAATTCACCCTCTGGGAAGAAGCCACTCGTGCGCCGCTCATCTGGGTCGCGCCAGGCGTCACCAAGCCCGGCACCATTTCCGATCGCACCGTGGATTTCATGAGC
>JBKJRG010000209.1:0-10121 GCA_046594805.1 Opitutaceae bacterium
CAGCCAGCCAGCGGGGCCACCCAGTCCACCGGGTTGGAGGGCCGCGGCGAAGACGATGAATTTCCCGAAAAAGCCGGCGAGCGGTGGGATGCCGGCCAGGGAAAGGATGAAGACGAGCAGGCAGCCCGCCAGCAGCGGGGAACGCCGGTGCAGACCGGCGAGGTCGGTCAGCGCATCGCACCGCCCGGCCCGTTCCACCACGGCGATCACGCCAAACGCGCCCACGGTGGCCAAGCCGTACGTCGCCGCGTAGTAAAACAGCGGCGCCGGGCCGGCTTGGCGCGCAGCCATCACGCCCAGCAGGAGGGCGCCGGCATGCGCGATGGCGGAGTAGGCCAGCAGGCGCCGCACGCTGCGCTGGGCGAGCGCCCCGAAATTGCCGAGGAGGAGCGATGCCCCCGAGATCAGCGCCACCACGGGCAGCCAGCCCGGAGCGGCTTCGAAAGTGCTGACACTTCCGGCGTGGGGCTCCACGCCCGTCCAGAGCAGCCGCACGAACAAAACGAAACCCGCCAGCTTGGAAGCGGAGGCAATGAGCGCGGCGGATGACGCCGGTGCCCCCTGATAGACATCCGGCGCCCACAGGTGGAAGGGAGCCGCCGCTGCCTTGAAGCCAAACGCGACCAGGACCATGACCAGCGCCACGAGCAGGAGCGGCGTCAACGGCTGCAGCCGGAGCTGGTGCGCGATCACCGGCAGCTCAATCGAACCGGTGAGGCCATAAAGCAGACTGAAACCAAAGAGCAGGAATGCGGCGGAAATCCCGCCGAGCAGGAAATATTTCAGCGCCGCCTCCGCCGATTCCGGCCGCGATTTGTCGAAGCCGGCCAGGACATAAAGCGAGAGGCTCGCGAGCTCGAGGGCGAGGAAGGCGATGAGCAGTTGTCCCGCCACCGCCATGAGTGAGAAGCCCGTGGTCGCAAACAGGATGATCGCCACGTGTTCGGCGGGATGCCGGAGGCGGGACACGCCCGGCAGGAGTGCCAGGGTGAAGGCGGACAGCAGGAGCACGCCGACGCGCGTGGCCAGGGCGAGCGAATCCACGACGAAGACCCCGCCGAAGGCCCGGCCCTCGATACCAGCCGCGAATGATCCATATACCGCCCCGGCGAGTGAGAGCAATCCGACGCAGGCCGCGGTGCGGAGTCTACGCGCCTCGCTCCAACGCCGGCCCAGCGCGAGATCGATGCCGAGTACCAGCAATGCGCCCACCACCAGCGCTACCTCGGGTTGCAACGCCTGCAGCATCGAACGGTAGGTGGAGATCATGGCGCGCCTCCCCGCAACGCTGCCTGCATCAGCGGCGATTGCAGCGCGGGCGTAATCCAGTCGAGCAGTACGCCGGGTTTCAGGCCGATGTAGACCGTCGCGGCGATCAGCAACATGGCACCGCACCGCTCCGGCCAGGTGATCGGTCCGCCTTCCAGCGCGTGCACCGGCCCGGAGTGGGGGGCCGGATCAGTGGAGCCGAAGAACGAGACGTGGATTGCACGCAGGGTGAAGGCAGCCGCGATCAAAATGCCGAGCGCA
This sequence comes from Opitutaceae bacterium, assembly GCA_046594805.1. Lineage (GTDB taxonomy): Bacteria > Verrucomicrobiota > Verrucomicrobiia > Opitutales > Opitutaceae > ER46. The sequence continues at coordinate 1,531 of JBKJRG010000209.1, forward strand.
GCGCACGCGGCCCAGAGGGGCGATACCTTCCACGCACCCACGAGGATCGTCAGCTCGGCCGGAAAGCCGCTGAAACCGGGCATACCCATCGAGGCGAGGCCCGCCAGCACGAAGGTCAGCGCGGCGAACGGCAGCAACCGATGGAGGGGAAGCTTGCGCAGCGCGGCGAGCTGCCGCGTGTGCGTGCGTTCATACACCATCCGGCCGACGACCGCGAACAGCAGGCCGGCAATCACGCCGTGGGAGAACATTTGCAGCACCGCGCCGCTCACCGCCTCGGGGTTGGCCGCCGCCAGCCCCAGCAACACGAAGCCCATGTGGCTGACGCTGGAGTAGCCGATGACGAACTTGAAGTCGTCCTGCACCAGCGCAACGAGCCCCGCATACAGGATCCCCGCGATCGCCAGCCACGCGATCGTGGATTGCCAGAACATCAGGCCGCCGGGAAAGAGGGGCATTGCCACCCGCAGGCAGCCGTACGCCCCGAGCTTCATCACGACGCCGGCCAGCAGCATCGACGCCGCGGTGGGCGCCGCCACGTGGCCGGTGGGAGCCCACGTGTGAAAGGGAAACATGCCCGCGAGCACGGCGAAACCGAGGAACACCAGTGCGAACATCCCGCTTTGCTGCCCTGGCGTGAAGCGCGTGGCCGCGGCGGCGAGATCCCCGAGCGCGAAGCTCTGGGTGTCCCCCACCGCGTAGGCCCAAAGCAATCCGGCGAGAACCAGCGCGCTCCCCGCAAAGGAGTAGAGCACGAGCTTCATCGCGCCGTACTCGCGGTTGGTGGAGCCCCAGTTCGCGATCAGGAAGTACTTCGGCACGATCGCGATTTCGTAGAAGACGAAGAGCAGGAACGCATCCGCGCTCAGGAACACACCGTACACCCCGCCAATCAGCGCGAGGTAGAGCGCGAAGAATTCGCCCGCGCGTTCCTCGATGTTCCAGGAGAATAGGATTCCCGCTGTCGCCGCCAGGCCCGTGAGCACAACCAGGGTGAGGCTGATGCCGTCGGCCGCGAGGTGGTAGCGGATGCCCAGCTCGGGAATCCAGGCGACGTTCACCAGCGTCTCGAGCGCGGGCGCCGGCGTGAACTGCGCCGCGGCGTACAAGGCCGCGCCCAAGCCGGCCAGCGCCGTGAGCAGAGCCACCCCGCGCGCCGCGGCGGCCGAACGCGTCCCCGCCAGGAGGGCAAGCAGCGCGCCGCCGAACGTGAGGTAGATGGTCCAGGGCAGCGCGTTCATGCTTTCATGGCAGCGTGAGGTGCCCAGCCCATGCGGTGACCAGCGGGTTGATCAACCGGGTGAGCAGTTGGGGCCACACGCCCAGCACAAACATCAATCCAATCAGTGGTGACAGCGGGAGGATTTCCAGGACCGACAGGTCCTTTAAGCCGGCGGTGCAGCCGCCGGCTGGACCGTGAAAAACCCGCTGCCAGAACGTCAGCAGGAACAGCGCCGTCGCCAGCAGCCCGAGGCAGGCGATGGCGGCAGCCCACGGCGCGAGCCCGAACACGCCGCGAAAAATCAGGAATTCCCCGACAAACCCGTTCAGCCCGGGCAGGCCCAGCGAGGAAAACAGGGCGATGCCACAGAGCCCGGCGAAGATCGGCGCCGCGCCACGCACGCCGCCAAAGTCGCCGATTTGCCGGCGTCCGCCGGCCCTCGCCTCCAGCACGCCGACACAATAAAACAAGGCGGCGGCGGAGAGCCCGTGGTTGAACATTTGCAGGATGGTCCCGCTCAGGGCAGCGGCTGCGGCCGCGCTGGAGGAGCCCGAACGACCGGAGGCGCTCGCAATCGCAAACAGCGCCAGCAGGCAATAGCTGAGGTGGTTGATCGACGAATACGCCACCATCCGCTTGAGGTCGGTCTGGCGCATCGCGGCAAACGCGCCGAGGACCACGCCGCCAAGCGCGAGCCAGAGCAGGGGCGTCGCCATCGCCTGCAATTGCGCGGGGAAGATTGGCCAGAGGATGCGCAGGAAGCCGTAGACGCCCATCTTCGACATCACGCCGGTGAGGAACATGGAGGCGCCGGTCGGGGCCTCCGCGTACGCCGGAGGCAGCCAGGTGTGGAAAGGAAAGAGCGGCACCTTCACTGCCAGTCCGAGAAACACGCCGAGGAAAACCGCGCGCGGCCAGAATCCACCGAGCCGGTTGAGCTTTTCGCCCAGCGTGCCGTCCGCGGCGAGTTGGGCCAGCTCGCGAAAATCCAACGTGCCGCTGGCGGCGTAGAGCGCCGCGAACCCGAGCAGCATGAAGGCGCTGCCCCCGATGGTGTAGACGACAAATTGATAGGCCGCCCGCGTGGCGGCCGGCCCGCCCCAGAGTTTGATCAAAAAGAAGGCGGGCACGAGGCTCAGCTCCCAGAAGAGAAACCAGTGGAAGAAATCGAGTGCGACAAACACGCCGAGCGCACTGCCCTGCAGCACGAGGAAGAGAGCGCCAAACAGCCGCGGCGCCCGCTCGACCCGCCACGACGCAAGCAACGCGGCGGGAGTGACGATGCCGGTGAGCAGCACCAGCACCAGGCTCAGTCCATCGAGACCGAGGAAATAATGGACGTTGAGGGCGGGGATCCATTCGTGCCGCTCGACGAACTGGAGCGCCGTGACGGAGGGATCGAAGCGGGAGAGGATGACCGCTGCGATGACGAGGGTCGAGAGGCTGAAGCCAAGTGTCACCACCCGGCTCGCCGTGGGAGAGGTGCGGCGCAGGACGGCGAGCAGCGCCGCGCCCGCCCACGGGAGAAAAACGAGGAGAGAAAGGAGGGGAAGGGTGTTCATGCCGTGCGTGACCTCGTGGATGGCATCACCCGGGGTCCCCCAATTCCAACTCGAGCGTGCCCGTCCTTCACACTCCACCTCCCATCAGCACCACAAGGACCAGCAGCACAAAACCAATGGCAATGGTGCGAAGATAACCGTGCGTCTCGCCGGTTTGGGCCCGGGAATAATCCTGGCCCGCTCCGCGGAGTGCTTCCGCGCCCTGATCGAAGCCGCGATTGAGAAGGTCCTCGTCCGCCTCGCGATTCACCACGCCGCCGAATTCACCGAGCCGCCCGAGGAACCGCACGGCGCCATCCCAAACGTGGCGATCGAGTCCGTCGGACAGCGCCGCCATCCCGGAGGAGAGTCGACCAAAAGTGGCCGCATAAAATTCGTCGAAGCCCAACCGGCCGGCGAGCGCGCCGAAGACACCCGGGGCGCGTGTGGCCAGCGGGTCGCGCGCATTCGCAGTGGCCCGGGGTCGCCGGCAATAGAGGGCCCAGCCTGCGCCAAGCCCCAACGCGACCAGCACGATGGAGAGCAGCATGAGTCCGCCGCCTTCAAAAAGGGAATGGCCGTGGACCGCGGTTTCGCCCAGCAGCCGGGTTTGCAGCCAGGGCCAGGCGGGCGTCCCGAGAAAACCCAGCGCAATCGCACCCACGGCCAGCAGAATCAACGGCACCGTCATCACGGCGGAGTTCTCGTGGGCATGCTGCGCCTCCGGGGTGCGCGGCGCACCCAAGAAGACTTCCGCCACCAATCGCGTCATGTAGAATGCAGTCAGCACCACGGCCGCCAGACCCGCGTAGAGGGGCAGCGGGGAAACGTTCCAGGCGTGCGCCGCGTGGAGAATCCCTTCCTTGCTCCAGAAGCCGGAAAAGAGGAAGGGCACACCAGCGAGCGCCATCATGCCGATCGCGAAGGTGGCGAACGTCACGCGCATCGGCCCGCGCAGGCCCCCGAGCCGACGAATATCCTGCTCATGATGCGCAGCGTGGATGACGGAGCCGGCACCCAGGAAGAGAAGTGCTTTGAAGAAGGCATGCGTCAGCAAATGGAAAATAGCCGCCGGCCACGCACCCACGCCGATTGCCAGCATCATGTAGCCAAGCTGGGAGACGGTGGAAAACGCGAGCACCCGCTTAATGTCGTGCTGGCCCACCGCAATCAATGCCCCGAGCAATGCGGTGATCGCGCCGACCGTCGCGACGACCGTCAAGGCATGGAGCGGCACGCCGGCCAGCAACTGATCGGCGGCCATCAGGGGATAAACCCGCGCGACGAGGAACACGCCGGCCGCCACCATCGTCGCCGCGTGAATCAGCGCGCTGACGGGGGTGGGACCTTCCATCGCATCCGGGAGCCAGACGTGGAGCGGAAATTGTCCTGACTTCCCAATGGCGCCGCAAAAAATGAGCAGCCCGATCGCAGTCGACACTGCCAGGCCGCCGAGGGTGGTCTGCGCTGCGAGCGAGTCGAGTGCGCCGGCCTCGAGCACGCCGTTGCCCCCGTCATAGAAAAGGAGCGAGCCGGTGGAATCGTACAGCCAGAGCATTCCGACGAGCAGCCCGAGGTCGCCGATGCGCGTGGTGATGAAGGCTTTTTTCGCCGCCGCGGCGGCTTCCGGTTTGTGAAACCAGAACCCGATGAGCAGGTACGAGGCGAGGCCCACCAGTTCCCAGCAGATGAAAAGCAGCAGCAGGCTGTTCGCGACGAGCAGGCCCAGCATGGCGGCGGCGAACAGGCTGAGAAAACAGAAGAACCGCGTGAAATTCGGATCGGTCCGCAGGTAACCCGTGCTAAAAACAAAGATCAGCAGCCCGACGAATGTCACCATGACGCACATCAACGCCGTGAGCGGATCCAGCAGCCAGCCCAGTCGCACCGCTCCGGCGCCAAGTTCGAACCAGTTGAAATTGGAGGTGAAATGCGCGGCGGGCTGGGCCAGCGCCGTTACCAGCGCGCCGCATGAGAGCAGGAAAGAGATTCCCATCGCGGCGATGGCCGAGCCGGCGGCAACGGTTCGTCCACTGCGCGGAGTCAGTGCGCCGATCGCCGCGGCGAGCAACGGGAGCGCGGGGATGAGCCAGAGAAGTTGGACCGGGAGGCTCATGGATTACGGTGATGAAGTCATCATCCCTTGAGCCGGGTGGCCTCCTGCAACCGGATGTTTTTCTGGTGACGATAAACCGCGATGACCAGCGCGAGGCCAACCGCCGCTTCCGCGGCCGCCACGCCAATCGAGAAAAGAACGAACATCACTCCCGTGGCCGGGGCGGGCGAGGGGCCGTAGCGCCAGAAGGCGATGAGGTTCAGGTTGGCGGCGTTCAACATGAGCTCGATGCCCAGCAGCACGAGGATCGCATTGCTGCGCGCCAGGGCGCCGATCAGCCCGATGCAAAAAAGCGCGCTCGAAAAAAGCAGGCAGAGCTGGAGCGGGTCGAGAGTCATGCGCCCGGTGTGTTTGCGACGGTCGATCCGGTTGGCGCGGGATTCGCGAGGCGCGGGCCGCCCACCTCCAGCGCATTCCCCGCCGGAACTCGATCGGTCGCGGCGAGCACCACCGCGCCGAGCAGCGCGACCGTAAGAATGACTCCCATCACGAGCAGCGCGGCGGCGTGGGGACCCATCAACTCGGTTCCAAGGTCATGCACGGTGACCCGCGGAACAACGGCGGTCGTCCCGCGCGAGGGCAGGCCGAGGACCGCGCCAAAGAGAATCCCGAGCACCGCTCCGCCGGTCACGAGGGCCGCGACCGCGCGCCCGAGCGAGGAGGGGGCGATCGCCAGGTCGGCGCGCGAGTGTCGGGTGAGGAGCACGGCGAATAGCACGACCATGGAAACCGCGCCGACGTACACCAGCACCTGGCCAAAGGCCACGAACTCCGCGCCGGCCCAGAGATAAAAGGCGCCGATGCCGGCCCAGCTCGCCACCAGCAGCAGCGCGCTGTGGATGAGGTTGCGCAAGGTCATCGCGATCGCGGCGGTCGCGAGCGTGACGAGGGCGATGAGCAGCAGCGCGGCGATCATGCGTAGCGATAAACCCGCGGCGCGACGCCGGCGGAGAGTTTGCGACCCATCAGCACAAAGGGTCCGACGACCAGGGCGAGCGCGATGGCCCACCGGGCGAGTTGCAGCGCCCCGGTCCAATGGAAAGTGAGCGACCAGAACGCGGCGGTGCCGAGGTTGAGCAGGGCGAGCGGCACGAGAAACTTCCACGCCAATCGCGTGAGCTGATCGATCCGCAGTCGCGGGAAAGTGGCGCGGATCCAGATGAACCCGAACAGCAGGGCAAGTAGCTTTAAGCCAAACCAGACAAAGGAGGGAATGATCTCGAGGAACGGCAGAGGCGCCTGCCAGCCGCCGAGGAAGAGCGTGACGCCCATGCCGCTTAGCGCGCACATCCCAAAATACTCCGCCATGAAAAACAGGGCGTACTTGAAACCCGAGTATTCGGTGAGGTGCCCGGCGATCAGCTCGCTCTCGGCTTCCGGCAGATCGAAGGGTGAACGGTTGGACTCGGCCAGGGCCGCGACCAGGAAAATCATGAAACCGGCAAAGCCCCACGGCGTGAAGATGTGCCAGTGCGGCACGAAGCCCCATTTCCAGCCGGCCTGGGCCAGAACAATCCCGTTGGTCGAAAGGGTCCCGGCCAACATCACCACCGGCACAATCGAAAGCAGCAGGGGAAGCTCGTAACTGATGAGCTGCGCGAGGGCGCGCATGGCGGCGAGCAGCGAGTATTTGTTGCGGCTCGCCCATCCCGCCATGAAGACCGCGAGTTCGTTGGCGGCGCCGGCCGCAAAAAAATACAGGACCGCGGCATCGAGCTCGAGGGGCAGGAGATTCCGGCCGTAGGGAATGACGGCGAGGGTAAGAATCGAAAACGCAAGCAGGGCAATCGGGGCGAGGGTGTGCAGCACGCGATCGGCGCTGCGCGGGACGATGTCTTCCTTGGTCAGCATTTTCAGTCCGTCTGCCAGGGGCTGGAACAAGCCGAACGGGCCCACGCGGTTCGGACCCGGGCGGTTTTGCACGCGACCCAGCACCTTGCGCTCAATCAGGGTGAGCGCGGCGAAGAGGGTGGCGAAGGCGACGACGACGACCACGATGGTGATGAGGCTGTTCACGAGCCAGCGCCAGGGTTCGGGGAGCGCCTGCGTGATCCAATCGCGCGCGATCAGCGGGAAACGTTCGAGGCGCGAGTCCGCCGTAGCCACGAGCGTGAGCGAGTGGCGCGCAAGACCGCTCATCCACTCGCTCACGCTCGTGGCTACGGCGATCGAGAGAAGGCTCATGGCGCCGGCGGCGGGGTTTTCGGCACCGTCGCGCCTGCTGCCGCGGCGGCTGGCGGGGTCGATCCTGCCAGAGTGGGTGCCGTCGCCGGTTTCGGGGCCGCCGCTTTTGCCGCGGCGGTTGCTTTCGCTTTCTCCTCGGCGGCTTTGCGCTCGGCGGCGAGACGGGCGTCGACCTCGGCGGCCTCAGTGGGATGCAGCTCGTGATAATAACTGTTTGGCTTCGCCAGCTCGTTCCGGTCGAGGAGCAAGTCGTTGAAACGATCCGCGGTCGCGATCTCGAAGACCTGGTCCATCTTGATCGCGTCGAACGGGCAGACCTCCACGCAAATCTGGCAGCTCATGCACACCGAGGTATCGATGTCGAAGATGGCCGGGTAGAGTTGCATCTTCCCGGTGGCGTCGGGCTTCTTGTCCTTGCTCTTCTCGATGTAGATGCACTGCGGCGGGCATTCCTTCTCGCAAATCTGGCAGGCGACACAGCGGAGCGTGCCCATCGGATCCGTTGCGTTCTCGCTGACCAGGAACGGAAAATTGCGATAATTCTCCGGCAGCTTCGTCCGCTGCTCGGGATACTCCGTCGTCGTGAGCCGCGCCGGATCGTGGAAGCTCCCGACGAGGTTCTTCGCGGTGACGCCGAGGCCTTGGAGTAATCCGGATCCGAGCATGATTAAATTGCGGATTGCGGATTGCGGATTGCGGATTGGGGAAAACCGGAGACCGGAGACCGGAAACCGGAATCACGGGTGCGGCCCGTTGTTACCGACGAGGGATCGTTCAGGATTGGTCGGTCCAATCCGCAATCCGCGATCCGCAATCCGCAATTCGGACTCACCGGTCAACCTCCCCGAGGACAATATCAATGCTCCCCAGAATGATGACTGCATCGGCGATGCTGTGGCCGAGGCACATGTCTTCGAGCACGGTGAGGTTGACGAACGACGGGGGGCGGACGCGATAGCGGTAGGGGTTCGGGCTGCCGTCGCTGATGAGGTAGAAACCGATTTCGCCCTTGGGTCCTTCGATCCGGCCGTAGGCTTCGCCGGCTTTCGGGCGGAAGCCGCGGAGCTTGGCCTTGGGGTCCATGATCGGCCCGGCGGGGAGGTCGCGGAGCGCGGGTTGCAGGATCGTGATCGACTCGCGCATCTCGAGGATGCGGATCATGTAACGATCATAGGTGTCGCCATGATCGCCCAGCGGCACGCGGAACGGGTACCGGGGGTAGAGCCCGTAGGCATCGACTTTGCGGAGGTCGTAGTCCACTCCGCAGGCGCGCAGCATCGGGCCGGTGATGCCGGCGCTGATCGCCAGTTTCGGCGAGAGTCGGCCCACGCCTTGGGTGCGGGCCATCATGATCTCGTTGCCGGTGATCAGCCGCTCGTACTCGTCGAGAAATTCATTGTAGCCATCCACGATTTGCTTGGCGCGAGCGAGCCATTCGGGCGAGGCGTCGACCCGGCAGCCGCCGAATCGCTGGTAGTTGCACATCATGCGGGAGCCGGAGAGCGCCTCGAACAGATCGAGGATCTTC
>JBKJRG010000217.1:0-5226 GCA_046594805.1 Opitutaceae bacterium
GAGGCGCAGACCTGTTGTGGGCAGCCGGCTTTCAACGGCGGTGACTGGCCCGCCTCCCGCCAGGTCTGCGCCTCTGGAAAAATCACCTCGCACCCCAAGTGCTCGAGCACCTCCACCGTCGCCGCCGCGACATCGTCATAGAAGGCATCGCACAGCCAGGTCGCCATGAGTTGCACGCGTTTGCCAGTGAGGGGGGAGCGCTCCGTGTTGAGCATTGAGGGAGGTCAAGACCGTGCGGCGCAACCCCGCCCTTGCAACCCCGATTTGCGCAGCCGCGGCCCGCCCGGAGCGGTCCGCCATCTTTCTCTTTCTCTTACTCTTTCTCTTTATCTCCTCCGCGGAGCGCCCTGACGAAAGAGAAAGAGTAAGAGTCCCAAGCACGTCGGCCCCCGTGATTTTGCCGTGACGCCGGCCGGGCCGACGCCATATCACCTCGTGCTCGTAATCGTGCTCGTGCTCGTAATCGATCCGGATCGATGCGAGCAAGAGCACGATTACGAGCACGAATCCTCGGCGGGCCCTCTCTCTATCCCTCCGCCTCTCCCCCTCTCCGTCTCTCCCTCCTCCGCCATGCCCCGCCCTCTCCACACCGCCGCCGTCGATCTCGGCGCCACCAGCGGTCGCGTCATCCTGGGCACGTGGTCGAAAAACCGGCTGACGCTCAACGAAGTCCACCGCTTTCCCAACTCGTTCCGCACGCTCGGCGCTCACGACTATTGGGACATGGGCACACTCTGGCACGAGGTGCAAACCGGCTTGCGCAAGGCGGTCGCCGCCCTGCCGCGCGGCGGAAAAATCGCGTCGGTCGGGGTCGATACCTGGGGCGTCGACTACGCGATGGTCAACGACGCGGGCCGCTTGGTGTTTCCGGTGCACGCGTACCGCGACAGCCGCACCCAGCCCGGGCTGAAACGGCTCGGCAACACCCGCGCCGCGCTGGCGCGCGTCTACGCCGCCACCGGCATCCCGAATGTTTTCTACAACAGCTCGCTCCAGTTGCAGGAACTGGTCGCGTCGTGCCCGGCCATCGAGGACCTGGCCACGCGCTGCCTCTTCCTGCCCGATTATTTCAATTTCCTGCTCTCCGGCCGGATGGAAAATGAGCTGACCATCGCCAGCACGTCTCAGCTAATTGACGTGCATTCGACCGACTGGTCGCGCGCGACGCTCGATCATTTCCGGCTGCCGGCCCAATGGTTCACTCAGCCCGTGTTTTCCGGCACGAAGCTCGGCCGGGTCCGCGGGCTGCCGGAACTCGCCGGCGCGCAAGTGATCGCCGTGCCCGGTCACGACACGGCCTGCGCGTACGACGCCATGCCCGCCGCGCCCGACGGCAACGATCTCTATATCAGCTCGGGCACCTGGTCCCTTGTCGGTTTCGAAAGCGACACGCCCGTGCTCGGCGCCGCCGCGCAGGCCGCGCGCATTTCCAACGAGCGCATCGGCGACGGCCGCTATCGGCCGCTCACCAACGTGATTGGGCTCTGGTTGCTCGAGGGCACCTTGAAGGATTTTGCGACGCGGCCTTCGACGGACAGGGAATGGGCGGCGCTGATCACCGCGGCGGAAAAGCTGGCGGCGCCCGCGACGCTCCTGGACGTCACTGATCCCGCCTTCGCCAACCCGCCCGCGATGCGCGCGGCGATCGACGCGCAGCTCAAACGGCGTAAACTTGCGGCGCCCAAAAACCTCGCCGGCTACACCCGGTTGATTTGCGACTCGCTCGGCCGCGGCCATGCCGATGCGATGCGCGCGTTCGAGCGGATGACCGGAAAAAAATTCCGGCGGATTCTGATCGTCGGCGGCGGCTCAAAAAACCGCCTCCTGTGCCAGGCCACCGCCGACGCCGCGGGACTTCCCGTGGTAAGCTTTGCCCTCGAAGGCACCGCCGTCGGCAACATCGCCAGCCAGCTCATTGCCCTCCGCGCCGTGAAGGATCTCCGGACTTTCCGCGAGCATCTGAGCGCGGACCTGAAACAAAAAGTCTACCTGCCGCGCGGGTAGCATTACTCCGTCACTTTCCTCCGCTTTCCCGTGCGGATTTCAGAGATATTTTCACGTAATACGTGAAAATGAAACGATCCGCGTTGGGAAAAGGTAAGTAACAGAGTAATGCTAGTTCCGCGCCCGCCGTGGCGGGAGCGTACCCCACCATTTGTCACTCCATGGATGACATCCAGCCGGGAGAATGCCGGCCCCCCTTGTCATCCATTAGATGACAACCGGATATTGATCCAGAGACCGGGGCGAGGGGTTGCCGATTGTCATCCATTGGATGATTACGAGGCAGGGAAGACCCGGGCGCGGAGAGCAGCGGTGTCGGTTTTGCCCCGGGCGGTGAGCGGGAATTCGGGAAACACCGACCATTTTTTTGGAATCTTCCAAGCGGGCGTGTCGGATTGCAGGTCAGCGCGAAGGTCGCGTGGCGTGCGGTCAGTCGCGAGCGCTGCACCAAGGACCGGCTCGGCGCCGGGAGTCGTTCCGACCCAGACATCGCGCACGCCGGCAAGACGCCGCAAGCGGGCAACGACCTCGGCCAGATTCACGCGCCGTCCGCCGATCTTCACCGTGGTGCCGCGCCGGCCGAGCAGCGTGATCCCGCCCCGCGCGTCCCACTGCGCGCAGTCGGGGGGCGACCAGCAGCCGTGCGCGCCCATCCGTCGCACGTTGCCTTGGGTGAACACGGCGGCACTGCAAACGCGGAGCCGCTGTCCGCGCAGCGGGGTTATCCTGACGCCCCGCATGGCCCGCCCAACGCCGCCGGCGAGTGTCGCAGTCCCGGTCAAGTCGTAAGCGATGCCACCGGTTTCGCTCGAGCCGTAAAAGCTGTGAAGCCGGCGTCCGAAGCGCTCCGCAAACGCCCGGGCCACTTCCGGTGGAAGCGGTGCACCCGCCGAGATCGCGAGCCGCAGACTGCGCAGCGCGCTCCCGCCCAAATCGGCGGCGCTGAGTCCGCGCCAGACGGCGGGCACACTGGGGAAAACGGTTGGTTGCCAGCGGTCAAACTCCTCCGCGATCGCCTGCGGCAGCGGCGCCGTCCCGCACACGAGCGGCACGCCGTGAGCCAGCAAAGGCAGGGTGAGGTTGCCCAGCCCATAGGAATGCCCGAAGGGAATCAGCGCATAATTCAGATCGCGCGCGCGGATGCCCATGGTGGTGGTGACCTGTCGACCGTCCGCGAGCATCTGCGCGCCGGTGAAAAAAAGCGGCCGCGGCTGGCCGGTCGTGCCGGAGGTGAGCTTGACGAGGCAGATCTCCCGGCGGCGGAGACGTCGCCCGTCCGCGACCGGGGCGAGACGCTCACCGTCCCACCAAAACGCCGCGCGCAAACCCTCCGCCAGTCGCCGCTGGGCCGCCGCCGGCTCCCCGGCGTCAAGCGGCACGACGATTGCGCCGGCCCGCACCAGTCCCAGGAAAATCTCGAACCAACGGATCGAATTCGGCACGGCGAACACCACCAGCCGTCCGGGCAGCTCGCGCGGATCGATCGACTGCCGGGTGAGCCAGTCAGCCGCCCGCGCATCCAGTTCCTGGAACGTGCACGACTCACCGTCACTGGCCTGGACGATTGCGCGATCATTTCCGCGTCGGCGCACGGTACGCTGCCAAGCCTGCCAGAGCGCGGTCATGGCTTCTTGGCCAGCGCTTCCAGGTGTTCCAGTTCAATCACGAGCAGCGCGGCCAGCACCATCGCCGTTACGGTGACGCCCAGCGCGCGCACGACCGGGATGCCGCTGCACGCGAGCACGCCGAACGATGCGGCCGTGGTGAGCGCGGACATCCGCACCGAGACAGGCGGCGGCTCATGGCGGTAGGCGGAGGTCGCGGAGAAAATCGAATAATTATGGGTGAGACACACGCCGAGGAACGCACCGAGCAAGTGAAACAGGTTGAGCGGCAGCCCGAGCCAGCCGAAGAGCCCGAAGATGCCGAGACAGGCGCCACACGGAATCGCAAAGATCCGCAGGCCGTCGCGCACGCCATAGGTGAGCAACACCCCGAGCCCCACGATGGCGAGCCCGACCAGGCTCAGGCGGAGCGCCGAGCGGCGGTAATTGGAAAAAAGGCGGTTCAGCGATTGCAGCTGGCTCGCCGTCACGGTGTGCGCCTCGGGCGGCGGCGGAGTCGCCGGGGCGCCGGACGCCAGCGTGACGAACCAGTTTTTTCCGGCGCCCGTGTGCAGCAGCAGGCTCAAGGGACCAGCCAGTTTTTCCTGCACCCGCTGAACCGCGTGGTCGATGTCCGCGGGATTGGGCTGGGCGGCGTAGTCCGCGTACGCGGTGAAAAACGGCGCGAACTCGGCGGCGTCGAAGCCCTCGTCCGTGAGGGCCGCGCGCACCGCCTGCGGGAATTCCGGATGCGCGCGCACGAATTGCACGGCTTGCGCGCGGGCCTCCCGGCCCGGGACCACCGCGGCGAGGTTGGCCAGCCGGGCGCGTCCGCCGATCCAGCGTTCGAGCACCGCCAGCGACTCCCGCGCTTCATCGCGCGTCGCTCCATGCGTCAGGTAAACGGTGCGATCATCGCTCTGGCCAAACGCAGCCCGAATCCTCGCATCGTCGGCCCTCACTTCCGTGGCGGGGACCTCGAGTTCACGGATGTCGTCGCGCCAGGTCAGCCGCGCGAGGCCCGGCAGCAGGGCGATCCAGACGGCGATTAAGACCCAGCGCAGCCGCCGCCGTGACGCCGGGGCGAGGGCGGCGCCGCCGCGAAAGGCCCGCGCCTCCAGGAAGCAATTTCCCACCGTGGAAAAATAAACGATCGCCGTGGCGAGGGCGCAGAGCAGGCCGGCGCCGACGAACACACCGAGGTGGCGTATCATCGGCAACTCCGACCAAAGCAGCAACGCAAAGCCCGCCACCGTGGTGAAACAACTCGCGAGCAGCGGTTTCAACAGCCGTCTCACCTTTTCCCAATAACCCTCCCCCGGTCGCAGCGGCGGCTGCATATAGAGATAAAATCCGTAGTCGATCGCGACACCACTCAGCAGCGCGCCCAGCACGAAGACGATCACGTGCACGCGCTCGAACGCCAAGGTCGTCGCGACCCAAGCGCCGAGCACGGAAAACGCGATAACGGGCAGCAGGTGCAGCGCGCGGTGCACCGTCCGAATAAAGGCCCACGCCACCGCCAGCACCGCGATGAGCGAAATGGTGTTGAGCCACGCCACTTCCCGCTCGATGCGCGCGCGGCTCGCGGCGGCAAAGCGGTTGACGCCGGTGTAGC
>JBKJRG010000352.1:0-9642 GCA_046594805.1 Opitutaceae bacterium
ACGCTATACGGCCCGGGGGAAAAAGCCGGGCTGCACAGCGCTGAATCCTTCGAGGTGCTGCTGGATAAGTCAAAGGCGCCAACCTGGGTCGCGATGCCGCTCACCACGGTGTTGCCGGCCCAGTCGTCGTTCTCGCCCGTCTTTGTCGCGCCGGAAAAAAGCTCGAGTCGCGGATCGGTCAGCACTCCCGGTACGCCGAAGAAACTGAGCGTCGGGCCGACGCCGCGGATCAGCAGGGGCTTGGTCCCGGTGGTGCCGAGCGGTCCGACCACGAGGCCCACGATGAGGGTCTGCGCGCCGATGCCGGCTTGGGAACGAATCGCGAGGTTGATGATCCGGCCGACGTCCGTGGTTGTCACGACGGACAGCGTCGCCGGAAAGCTCGTCGTCGTGCCTGCCGAGTTGGTGATATCGACGCTATAGCGACCGGCCGCCGCTGCTTGCGCCCCCGTGATCGCATACGTGCTGCCGGTCGCACCCGCGATCGGGGCGTCATTGAATTTCCACTGGTAGCTCAGCCCGCCGCCGGTCGCGTTGACCGAAAATCTGAAGCTGGTGCCGAGTTGAACCGCAGCCGACTGCGGCGGCGCCACGATTACGGGCAGCGTGTCGCGCGCGCCTTTCATGATGACGTTATTCGAACTGTCGGCGACGAAGAGTGTCCCCGCCGCGTCGACCGCAATGGCGGACGGCGCGAAGAAGCGCGCATTCGAACCCGTCCCTTCCGCATAATCGCCGATCGAGCCGGCCAATCCCCCGATGGTGGTCACCTGGCCGGCGGTCGTGATGCGCCGGATGGTGCCGTTGAGCGTATCGGCCACAAAGATATTACCTGCCCCATCCACGGCCAGGCTCTGCGGCGAATTGAAGCGGGCCGTGGTGCCCCCGCCGTCCGCGCTGCCGCTGACGCCGGCAAGTCCGGCGACGGTGGTAACCACGCCAGCCGGATCGATCCGGCGGATGAGGTGATTGCCTTCATCCGCGACGAAAACATTGCCGGCGCCATCCACCGCGACACCGGTCGGGGATGAGAAACGCGCGGCTGTGCCGGTGCCATTTGTGCTGCCGCGGCTGCCCGCGCCACCGGCGAGGGTGGCGACCGCGAGCGTGGAGCCATTGACTTTGCGAATGAGCTGATTGCCCGAGTCGGCGATGTAGAGATTCTGTTGGGCGTCGACCGCCACGCCCAGCGGGCCGAAGAGCCGCGCACTCTCCACGGGACCATCGGCCGATCCGCCCGTGGTGCTGGGTATTCCCACGTAACGGCGGACGAGTCCGGCCGGGGTGATGTGGCGGATGGCGTTGTAGACGAGGTCCGCCACGAGCAGGTTCGAGCTGGAATCCACCGCGACGCCGAACGGAGAACCAAAACGCGCCGCGGCGCCCGTGCCGTCGACGTAGGCCAGCGTGCCGAGCTGGCCGGCGATCGTGGTGACATTCCCGGCCGGCGAAATTTTCCGCACGGCGCCGTTGAACCCGTCCCCGACATACACGGTGCCGGCGGCGTCCACCGCCACGCCCTGCGGCTTGTTGAAGCGGGCGGTGTTCGAAGCGCCGTCAACGCCCCCGAAATTCCCACCACCGCCGGCGAACGTGCTCACCACGCCGTCCGCCGCGATCCGGCGGATGGAATGGTTGTTCGTGTCGGCCACGAAAACATTGCCCACGCCATCGGCGCCGACGCCGAACGGGCGAAAAAACCGCGCGATGACGCTGGGTCCGTTGGTGTTGCCCGGCAGTCCGAGGATCCCGGAGAAGTGCGACACCACGCCCTCGGGCGAAATCTTGCGAATGGCTTCATTCACCGTGTCGGCGACAAAGATGTTTCCATCGCGATCGACGGTGATGCCGTTGGGAACGTTGAACCGCGCCG
This sequence comes from Opitutaceae bacterium, assembly GCA_046594805.1. Classification (GTDB taxonomy): domain Bacteria; phylum Verrucomicrobiota; class Verrucomicrobiia; order Opitutales; family Opitutaceae; genus ER46. The sequence continues at coordinate 1,874 of JBKJRG010000352.1, forward strand.
CGCTGCCCGTGCCGTCAATGGATCCGGCATTGCCCGCGGAGCCGGCAATGGTCGTGACGACGCCGGAAGCGGTGATTTTGCGCACCACGTGGCTGGTATTGTCCGTGACGTACACGTTGCCGCCGCTGTCCAGCGCCAGGTTGCTGAGGGCGTTGAACCGGGCGACGGCGCCGACCCCGTCCGTGATGCCGCCCACGCCCGCCGCGCCGGCGAGTGTGGAAACGACCCCGGCAGACGTGATCCGGCGGATGGTGCGATTGTTGCGGTCCGCGACGAGGAGGGTGCCATCTGCGTCGACCCCAATGCCGACCGGCGTGTTAAAGCGCGCTGCCGTGCCGACGCCATCGGCCGTGCCCGCCACGCCAGCCAGGCCGGCGAACGTCGTGACCACCCCCGCCGGTGTAATGCGACGAATGGTATGATTGGTGAAATCCGACACCCAGACCGTGCCGGCGCCATCCACGGCCAAGGCGTACGGAGTGGAAAATCGTGCCGCTCCGCCCGTGCCATCCGTCGAACCGCTCACGCCGAAGGCCCCAGCGAGCGTCGAGACCATCCCGGCGGGGCTGATTTTGCGAATCACGTTGTTGAGCGTGTCAGCGACATAGGCGTTCCCTGCTGTGTCCACGGCGACGGCGGTCGGCGTGGCGAAACGCGCATCGCTCCCGGTGCCGTTCACGGCGCCCCGCGTGGGCGCCATGCCGGCCAGCCGCACGAAACTATACGATTGTGCCGCCGCCGAACCCGTTAGCGCACAGACGAGCGCGGCGGTGGCAGCGGTGAAAAACGTTCGCAACCGGAGAGGCGACATAAGGGGTGAGGGCAGCGTGGTGGAAGGCTTGCCCGCCGCAAGTCTGCGACCCGCAAACCACCGTCGCGCTACGGCAGTTCGTAGACTTCGATCAACCCGATGCCGGTGGTGTTGCCCACGCCGCTGAGTTGGGCGGTATAGCCGCCCGGTGGCAGCATCACCACCAGCGCGGCATCCCCGCTGGCGGTGTTCGCCAGGGAAAACGCGCCGACTTGCTGGAACGCTGCGATGAGTGCCGCACTTCCGCCCCAGTTGTCGTTTTCATTCACTTTCGTGGTGCCACGAAACACCTCGAGTTTTGGATTGGCCAGGATCCCCGTCACGCCAAACACGGCCAGCGTGGGCCCAATGCCGCGAATGAGAACCTGCTTCGGCACATTGCCCGAAATGGTGAAGCCGGCGATCAGGATGCCGCCGCCGGTTTCAACCTGCGCGCGGGCGGAGAGGTTGATCAACCGCGCGCCGGTGGTCGGGGCGGTGTCGTAAAGTTCCGCCAACGCGACCCCGGTGGTGGAGCCCACGCCGGAGACCTGGGCGGTGTAGCCGCCGGCGGCCATGGTGCGGACGAGCGCGGCATCGCGGGAACCGGCTTCGAGCTTGAAAGCGCCGGTCAGGGCGAAGGCATTGGCAATCGACGTGGGACTGCTGCCGTCCACCGGAGCCGCCCAATTGTCATTCTCGGTCAGCACCGCCGAGCCGCCGAAAAGTTGCAGGCGCGGATCGCCGAGGACACCGGGGACGCCGAATTGCGCGAGGGAGGGACCAATCGCGCGAATCAACACCGCCTTGTCCGGCGAGCCACTCATGGTGAAGCCCATGATCAGCGTCTGCGCGCCGGTGCCCGCGCCGGTCCGGACCGAAAGGTTGATCAGCCGGCCCTGCGTAATGGGCTCGGCCGTGATGACGGCCGGCGCGGTGGTGAGCGTGCCCTGCGGGCCGGTGATGAGCACGGTGTACGTTCCGGCGCTGGCCGCGGTCACATTGGCGACGTTGTAACTGGCGGCCGTGGCGCCGACGATGCTCACGCCGTCCTTCTTCCATTCGTAGGATAGTGGGCCTTCCCCAGTCGCGACCACATTGAGCGTGAGCGTGAGCCCGAGCACCGCCGCCTGCGATTGCGGACCGGACAGGATCGTAAAGGCATCCGTCACGGCGCGGCCCGTGCGGCGGGCATTGTGTCGGTACTGCGGCCAGGGACCGGAGCCGGCGCCGGCCGCGACGTCGAAGGCATAAAGCTTCCGGTCGTTGCTGCCGACATAAAGCGTGTTTCCCAGAATCGCCGGGCTGGAGCGAATCCAGTTTCCGGTGTCGTACGTGCGCCGGAGCGTCCCGTTCGGGTTGATGGCGTAGAGCCGGAAATCATAGCAGCCAATGTAGACCACGCCAGTGGCATCGACCGCGGGCGAACTTGCGCGAACTTCCGCCGCGAGCGGGTAAGTCCAGCGGGCGGCACCCGTCGCGGTGTTCACCGCGTGCAGCTTGCTGTCATATCCGCCAAAATAGACCGTGCCACCGTCCGGACTGAGCACAGCCGAGGAACTGGAGCCGGTGGTCGCACCGGAATAACTCCAGCGTAGCGTCCCGGCCGGCGAGACGGAGAACAGCTTTCCGTTATTGAGGACGGAAAAATACACGTTACCCGCGGCGTCGATCGCCGGCACCGTGTAGATGTCGTTGTCGCCCGCGAAAAACCACTTCTGCGTGCCATCCGGATTTATCGCGTAGAGCCGGCGATCTTCGGAACCTTGATAGATTGTTCCGTCGGGTGCGACGGATGGGCTGGCATAGGTCGTCGGGCCGTTGACGTTAAATTTCCACTTCGTCGTCCCGTCGGTCGGGGCCAGGGCGTACAGGTAACCGTCGCCCGCTTTCACATAGATGGTGCCGTCGGCCGCGAGCGCGGGGCTGTTGGAAACCGGTGCGATGACGCCGAAGACGTGCGTCCATTTCGTGGAGCCGTCGGGATTGAAGGCGTAGAAAGTGCCGTCGTTCGAACCGACATAAACGGTGCCATCGTCCGCGACCGTCGGCGATGCCGTGTCGATCGTGCTGGGAGTCACGAAACTCCATTTCTGGGTGCCATCCGGTGCGATCGCATAGAGGGAGCGGTCGATGCTGCCGAAATAGATCGTGCCGTCGCGTGCCATCGCGGGAGCGCCGGTGATCGCTTGGCCCACCGGGAATTGCCACCGGGAGTCGGTCACGCTGAGGGTGAACTGGCCGACGGCCCGCACGTCCTTGGTGTCAACGGTGACGGCGTAGGAAGTCCCGGCGATGGCTTCGACCGTCCAGATCGCACCGTTGGATTTGTCGTTGGCGGTGAGATTGAGGTTCGGGTTGACCAAGGCGAGGGTGTTGAGCGTGCTGCCGGTGTAGACCGCGAGGAGCGGATCAAAATCGCTGCTGACCACCGCAAGCTGGAAACGCCCGTTGCGCGGCGCGGTCCAGCGGTACCACAGCGACGTGCCCCCCGCGTAACTGCCAATGCGCGGTTCACCCGGCTCCAGCGTGCAGCGGGAGTTGGTCGCGGTGAGGTGCGTGCTCTCGCCAGAAAGGGTGACCGGCGTGGCGAAGGCATCGTTCAAGGGCGTCGTGCCCACATTCAGCAGCGTCAACCCGGTCGCCCCGTTTCGGCCGTCGACGGCAATCTGGTAAGTCGTGCCCGCCTGCGCGGTGAAAGAGATGCGGCTCGTAAGTTTGCCGGAATCGTTGTCGTTCGCTGCGACCAGCGTAAGCGCGCTGGGCGCGTTGCCGGTGTAGACCGCGAGCATCGTGTCGTAGTTGCTCCCGCTGGTTTCGATGCTCACGAGGTTTGAGGTCGGCGCGGTCCATTCCCACCACAGCGTCGCGCTGGCCGGCCCTCCGCCGTGTGAGGGTTCGCCGGGTTCGGCGGTCGCACCCGCATTGCTCCCGCGCAGCGCGAGATTGTCGCTGTTGAACTTGGGCCGGGAGGCGAAGTCATCGTTGAAGGGCCGATTGCTCGTGGTCGTGAGCGCGGCAAACAAATCGAGCCGCCCGCTGGTCCCCGCCTTGCCGGTGTACCGCTCGCCCGGCGCCGTCCCGCGCAGGAGCCGGTTGATGAGCTGCCGGTGGTTGTCCGCGGGAAAACGCGCCTTGAGGAGAGCCAGCGCACCGGCGACATGCGGGGCTGCCATCGACGTGCCGCTGAGCACGGTGGTCCCGGTGTTGCTGGAATAATTGAGCGAGACGATTTCAGAGCCGGGCGCGAACAAGTCGACGGCGGAGCCGTAATTCGAGCTGAGGGCGAGCTCATCGCGGCGGGTGGAGTTGCCCACGGTGACGATGTTGTCGAGGGAGTGGCTCGCCGGATAGAAGCGGGAAACGTCCATGTTGGCGCCCGCATTGCCCGCCGCCGCCACAAAGATGACGCCGGCATCGCGGGCCGCCGTGATCGCGGCGAGCTCCGTGTTGGAAAAGCCGTTATTGCCGATGGAGCCGTAGCTCGCGTTGATGATGTGCGCGCCGTTCGCGATGGCATAGTTCACGCCCCGCGCGATGTCGGAGACGGAGCCGCCCGTCGCCGTCAGCGCCTTGATCGCCATGATCTGGACGCGCCAGGCCACGCCGGTGGTGCCGAGGTTGTTGTCGCCCATGGCGCCGATGATGCCGGCGACGTGCGTGCCGTGGCCCGCGTCGTCCGCCGGATTACCGCTTTGCTGGCCGTTGCTGAAACGCGCGCCGTTTACGTCGCCGAACGTCGGGGCCGGGTTGCGCCAGAGGTTTCCCGCGATGTCCTGGTGAGCGAGATTCAAGCCCGTATCGATCACTGCGACGACGACGTTGGGCGCTTCGCGGACGAGATCCCAGGCGGCGGGAGCCTTGATGTCGGCCCCGGGAATGCCGGCGGCCTGCCCGGTGTTTTTCAAGTTCCACTGGTTGCCGTTGGTGAACTGGGGGTCGTTGGGCTCGATCGCGAGCTCGCGAATGAAATCAGGCTCGACGAACTCGTAGCGTCCGGTGGCCCGCAGGCGCTGCATGGCGGCGTCGGCCGTTTCCGCGCCATCGACCTCGAGCACCCGCAGCTCGCGGAAGCGGGCAAATTTCTCGCGCAAGCGGAAGCCCTCCCGCGCCTCCGCGGCATCGGAAGCCGTACGCTGTGCCGGATGGGGCCGCGCCAGGATCACGCGCTCTCGAAAGCCCTGCCGCAATTCTTTGGTCGTGAAGGCGGTGGCTTCGGATTCGGCTGGATTGGGGGCTCCGCGCAAAATCGCCACCGTGGCGGCAATTACAGCGAAGACGAAGTGGAAGGAGACCTTTTTCAATGCGTTGAGAATGAGCAGAGGAGCGAGGGAGACAAGCGGAGTCACCGAATGTCCCTTGAATGCGCCGGAACCCGCGCAGCCAGCGCGGTAAGCGACAGGCGAGCGTTGGCTACCCGGTCGCCACGAGGGCGTCGATGCCGGCGTCGTCGATCTTGTACGGCGAGTTTCCGGCGCGATCGCGGGCGAGCCGGTACTTGAGCGACGCCTCTACCTCCCACTAGTTTTTTGGCGCGCCGATGAACTTCCTATCGACCAGCCATTCGCGGAAACGCTCCGGCCAGGCCCCGGCCGGCGACTTGTTGGTGTCGCGCAGCCCGAAGCCGTGACCCGCGCCGGCGTAGATATGCAGCTCGGCAGGCACGCCCGCAGCCTTGAAAAGCAGATACGCCTTCGCGAGTCCCTCCGAGATGTCGGGTCGATCCCCATAGCCACACGCGAGGAAGACCGGGGGCGTGTCCTTGGTCGGGACGATCAAGTTGGATTTGCCCGGGTAAATCAGGCCTTGGAAATCCGGTCGCGAGCTCAACCGGTCAATCGGATCGGCCGCGTCGGGTTTGCCGGGCTCCGCCCGGAGCGCCGCCAGGTTGGCAATTTCCCCGCCGGCGGAAAAGCCGACGAAGCCGACGGCATTGGGATTGAGCCCCCATTCGGAGGCACGGCTGCGGACCAGCCGGATTGCCCTCTGGCCGTCCGCCAGCCCTTCGCGATCGAAGGCGTAGGGTTGCGGCGTGCCGGCGGGGTTCGCGTCATCCCGGCCGAGCCGGTGCTTGAGGACGAATGCCGCCACGCCGCGCTCGGCCAGCCATTCGCCGACGTTGTAACCCTCGTGCTGAATCGCGAGCCGTTGATGGCCTCCACCCGGGACCACGATGACGGCGCAGCCGGTCGCCTTTGCCGTCGCGGGCAAATAAGCAATCAGCGTGGGCTGGTGGATGTTCGAGACGTTGCTGCCCGTCACCTTTTCCGGCTCGTGCTTGCGCGCTTCGGAACCGGGCGCGCCATTGGACCAGAGAGGGATGACGGGCCGGTTCTCCGCCGCGAGGACAGTGGAGAAGGCAAACAACGCGAGAGCAGGGAGGACAGGACAGCGGGGGAGATGCATGGGATGGAGGGAGAACGAAAATGAATCAGGGCGCGCGGGGATTGAAGGCGAAACCAAGGTCCCCTACTTGCACGGCAAAACTCTGGCCTGGAAGAGTCATGACCGCGGGAGCCGCAACGCGCTCGGTCTGGTTGGCGGATTTCTTTTCCGACTTCGCGACCTCCACGGCATAGGTGTGCGTGGTGGCACGCCGGCCGGGTCCCGGGTTGGAGTGAAAGTTTCCGCTGAAGATGATCCACTTGCCGTCCGGCGTGAAGGACAGATTCGGTTCGACGCCGGTTTCCTTGCTGTAGTTGTGGTTGGACATGTCGACCAGCCGCTCCGACTTGAAGTAGCCGACGTCGATCAGGTCCTTCTGGTCGCGAAACGAACTGCCCGCCGTCATTACCGGCCGGAACAGATAGATCCACTGCCCCTGGCCCTGGATGTCCTCGCGGTCCATCGTGCGGGCGGCGACGCTGGTCGGCCCGCCGCCATCGCCGCAGAAGAGCTTGCCGTCGAGCGAGACATTAAAATGCACGGACCATTCGACGCGCTGGAGGTTGTACCACGTGCGCTTGCCGGTCGCGAGCTCGACCCCGGCGAGCCAGAACACGCCGCTCATCGGCGTCTGCAAATCGAACCAGACATGCCTGCCGTCCTGCCCGAAGAACTCGTGGCCTTCGATTTCCATGTTCATCGTGCGCTCGTGCAGCAGCCGCGCAGGCCCGCCGTCTGCGCGGATGGTCCAGGTGCGGTCGTTGTAGTGCCACGGGCCTTCATGGCAGAATAGGATCTGCTGCGGATCCGTGGGCGAACACTGCAGGTGATTCGTCCAGTCGTTCTCGCGGTGGATGACATTGAATTCCCCGGTCTTGGTGTTGACGGTATAGATCATCTTGGGCGTTCCGGCCGCCCACTGCGGTTCCAGGCTGCCTTGGCGCGGCGGCGCGAGGACTCCGCTGGGTGGCAGGCGCGGGGTGGTTTTTCCATCGGGGTCGGGGCCGATGCCGACGAGGAGCGTCTCGTCGCAATTGATCGCGAACTGGCCGCCGCGCGCCTGGGGCGGGAGCTTCACGACCGTGCGGGTGGCCTTGGTGTCGAGGTGGACCGCCATCAACGCGCCGCTCTCGCTATCATTATAGTAGGCTTCGCGGGTGCGCCAGGCGGTCGCGATCGGTGAGGCACTTTCGCGGACGACTTCGAACTTGGGCGGACTCTTGCCCAGCGTGGAAAGATCGACGACGCCGATGCCGCCGGCGCCGCGGATAACGACCTTGTCGCCTTCGACGGTGTAACTCCGCTGGTGGAAATAGAGGCTCGAGCCGCCCGTGTCGGGCGACAGGCGGATGATGCGGTGCCCGGTTTTCTGGTCGATCCAGTCGGAGGCGGGGGCGGTCGAGGTCTGACTGGCGCCGCGACCGCGGCCGCCGGCGGGTGGGGTCGATGGTGGTGACTTGGCGGCCTCGGCGGCGAAAACGGGCAGGCTGAACACAGCCAGCAGCGGCAGCAGGCGGGCGGGGTGGGGCATGGGGAAAGTTTCGTTCGGCCCGACGCGCTGCGCCAGCGCGCGGTGTGACGGGCATGCGCGGAC
>JBKJRG010000549.1:0-4586 GCA_046594805.1 Opitutaceae bacterium
GCGATCACCACGACCGTCAGCCTGCCGCGGACCGGTGTTCCCTCCGACCCGGTCTCGGCCGACGGGTATTACTATATCGAGGCCGACTCGATTAATTTCAACACCGACACGCTCACCATCACGAACAAGGTGATTCTCAAGCTAACAAATACAATCACCACGGTTGATATCCACGGCAACGGTGAGCTAAGAATCAATACCGGTGCTTCACTCGTGATTTATGGGTCCGGCGACATCAACATCGGTGGAAACGGGGCGATGAATGGCGGCTCCACGGCGGCGACCGCCAATACGCCGGCCAGCTTCCAGATTTATGGCACCAAGACATCAGGCACGCAGGCCATTGGGATCAAGGGCAACGGCCAGCTGAGCGCGTGCCTCTACGCGCCGAATGGCTCCGTGAGTATCAACGGCACCGGCGACGTTTGCGGGTCGATCGTCGCGAACGATATCACCGTCACCGGTAACGCGCAATTTCACTACGACGAAGCGCTCGCCAACTTGGGCGGCAACAATCCCTATCGTGTTTCGCGGTGGAAGGAACTGACCAACGCCGCCGAGCGTACCGCGGTCACGCCCGTGCTGTCGTTCTAACCGGGTGGGGCTGGCTCTCCGAGCCGGCCTGAGTTCCAGCCCATCCGCGCAGGTTAGCGGGATTCGACCGTAGCGCCGGCATCCTGCTGGCCCCGTGGCTGCGGCTGGAAGCCGCAGATTTCCGGTTTCCTTCCCGGACCGCGAATCGCAAAGAGAGATCCCGCGGGCGAGGTTTCATCCGCTCTTCGTCACCCCAATCCCCGCCCGGTCGGACAACGTAATCCTGCCGCCCACGATCGTCGCGCCGTCGAAGGGATCGTTCTTGATCAACACGGCGCCGTCGAGATCCGCCCAGTCGACCAACGGTGAGAGCTGCGCCGCCGCCGTGATCGCGCAGGAAGTTTCCGTCATGCAGCCCAGCATGACTTTGAGCCCCAGTGCGCGCGCCAGGACGATCATCCGGTGCGCTTCGCGCAGTCCCGTGCATTTCATCAACTTGATGTTGATGCCGTCGAATACCCCGACCGCCGGCGCGACATCCGCTAGCCGCTGGACGCTCTCGTCGGCGATGAGCGGCAGCGGACTGTGCTCCCGCAGCCAGGCCGTGTCGTCGGGTTGATCCTTGGGCATCGGCTGCTCGATGAAAATCACGCCGCGCTCGGCCAGCCACTCGATCATCCGCAACGCATCGCCGCGGCCCGTCCACCCCTGGTTGGCATCCACGGTGATGGGCTTGTCCGTCACCTCCCGGATCGTCTCGATCATCATCCGGTCGGTGGCGGCATCCCGGCCCAGCTTCACCTTGATGATTTTGTAGGGCTCCGCCTCGCGCGTCTTCTCGCGCACGACCTCTGGTGCCGCGAGGCCGATGGTGAAGGAAGTCACCGGCGCCCTGGCTGGATCGAGTCCCCAGATCCGATGCCACGGCGCGCCCAGTTTTTTCCCGATCCAGTCGTGCAGTGCAATGTCGACCGCCGCCTTCGCCGCCGTATTCCCCGGCGCGAGGGCATCGATCGCCGGCAGGATTTCCTCCAATTGAAAAAAGTCGGCGCACGCGGCGAGAATCTCCTTTGCGCCCGCCAGAAATGCCGCCGCCGACGCCTGGCTCTCCCCCAGATACGGTGGCATCGAAGCCTCGCCGTAGCCGACGATTCCCTCGTGCTCCAACTCGACCAGCATCGCCGGCGTGGTCGTCCGCGACCCGCCCGCAATTCCGAACGCATGCTTCAGCTCGAGAGTGTAGGGAGAAAAGCGGAGGTGCAAAGGGCGGACGTGATTCGAGCGAAATTGGAATCCGACCCGACTATTCTGCGCGACCACGGCGGGGATATTCAACCTCGTCCGCTGCTCCAAACCCACGGCTGGACGTCACGCCATTGCGTCCACCCCCACAGCCCCCACCGTCTGCCCGTCACCCGTCCCCGCCATGCTTCCTCTCCCTCACCTGACCCCTCTCCGCCCCCTCTCCCTTCTCCTCCTCGCCCTGCTCGCCGCCCACTCCGCCACCGCGACCGCACCCGCGCCCGCATCTCCCGACAACGTCCTCCTCGTCACACTCGACGGCCTCCGCTGGCAGGAGGTTTTTCGTGGCGCGGACGACACCCTGCTCAATACCGAGTTCGGCGGCATCCCGGAAACCGCGCTCGCCGCCCTGCGCACGAGCGTCCTCGCACCCACGCCCGCGGAACGACGCCAGAAGCTCATGCCGTTCCTCTGGGGCGAAATCGCGTCCCGCGGACAGATCATCGGCAACCGCGACCGCGACAGCCTCATGAACGTGGCCAACGCCGAATGGTTCTCCTACCCCGGCTACAACGAATTGCTCACCGGCTTCGCCGATCCGCTCATCACCTCGAACGCACCGGTGCCCAACCGCAACGTGACCGTGCTCGAGTGGCTCAATCAACGCGCGCCCTTCGCGGGACGCGTGGCCGGCTGCGCCACCTGGCACGTGATGCCCGCCATCATCAACGTCGGCCGCAGCCGGCTGCCCGTCTGGGTCTCGACCCAGAATCCCGCCCTCGCCGCCGCCTCGCCGCGCTTCGCCGAAATCGATCGCTGGATGCAGGACATCCCGCTCAAGGCACGCGACGAGCACTACGACGCGTTCGCATTCCACGCCGCGCTGGAGCTGATTGCGTCCCGATCGCCGCGCGTCCTGTACGTGGCGCTCGGCGAACCCGACACCAACGCCCACTCGCGCCGCTACGACGCTTACCTCGCCTCCATCACGCGCTGCGATCGTTTCATCCGCGAGCTCTGGGAGAGACTCCAGTCGCTCGAGCAATACCGCGGCAAGACCTCGCTGCTGGTGACGACCGATCACGGCCGCGGCATGACGCCCAAGGACTGGACCCAGCACAACAAGACCACGCCCGGCTCCAGCGAAACCTGGCTCGCCGCGCTGGGCCCGCGCGTTCCGCCACGCGGAGAACGCACCGCCCACCCGCCCGTAATCTCGGCTCAAGTCGCCGCCACCCTCGCCGCTCTCCTCGGGGAGGATTTCCGCGCGGACTATCCCCGCGCCGCCCCGCCGCTCGACGAAATTCTCAGCCGATAGCTGCGTAGCCACGAGCGTGAGCGAGTGGAGCTCGGCCCGATCGGATCGAGCAAGAGCACGAGACCCACAGCGCCGCGCGAAACCAAAACCCACCAATGGAGCCGCGGCGCCCCCGCCGCAGGGTCTGGAGCGTGTCCCCTTCGAGCCCCAGAACGCGGCGAGGGCGCCGCATCCCCATTCAAGATCGAAGTTTGGCCCCCGTACTCGTGCTCGTGCTCGTGTTCCGCTCGCTCCGTCGAACCAAAGTTCTCATCGCGGCATTCGCCGAGGCGCCGCACCGCATATCAACGACGTGCTGGGGTGCTACTCCGCTCACGTCTGCTCGGAAGGTGCGCCTTCAGTTGTCGCTGCCGTACTTGACCCCGCAGCCGTAGGGCTGCGTCGTGGGTTTCTCCACCGGCTGGCCAGCTTTCAAGGCTGCGAGCGCGGCCTTCACATAGTTGTGCGCCGACGTCGTGTTGGCCAGGCTGGCAGCCGGCTGGTCGTCGATCGCGCCCTGGTAGGCGAGCGTGCCGTCCTTGCCGATCACGTACAGATGCGGGGTCGTTTGGGCGCCGTAGAGCCGGCCTATTTTTCCGCCCTGATCCCGGATATAGGCCGTGGCGACCACGCCCTGCTTCTTCTGCCATTCTGCTGACTTCCCCGCGTCGAGGTCACCCATCGCCGTAGAATTGACCTGCAGCCACACCGCTCCGTCCGCCGCCGCCGAGGTCTGGGTGCCGGACATGTTTCCGCTGCGATAGTGCCGCACCACAAAGGGACAGGCCGGATTCAGCCATTCCAGCACCACGATCTTCCCGCGGTAGTCCGAGAGTTTCTGCGTCTTGCCGGAGAGATCGGTGAAGGTGAAGTCCGGCGCCGGCCGGCCGGATTCGACGGCGGACGAGACGGAACCGACGATCAGCATGCCCGCTGCACAGCGCAGGAGATTAACGAGTGATTTCATGATTCGGCGGAGTATGCAGCTGAGAGTTGATGGTTGAGAGTTGAGCGATCAATCCCGCCGAGTAACTTATCCCAGTGGGCCCAGCAATGCCTGCGGCATGGTGGGCCCACTGGGATTCGAACCCAGAACCAAAGGATTATGAGTCCTCTGCTCTAACCGTTGAGCTATAGGCCCGGTGCAAGGGTACGATTTGCCACCGACCCCGGAGCGTCCAGTCAATTGAACCGTCTCGGGGCTGGCGATTGCGCACCGTAGAACGACCGGTCCACCCGTGGCCGGGGATCCGCCGCCGTCGCCCCCAGCATTCTCCCGCGCAGCAGCACGGGTCCCGCCATGCCCGTCGAAAAGCGGCCAACAAATCCGCGCCGGGTGATGCGTTCCATCCTGGCAGTGTCTTCGCAACCAACCGTCCCGCGCAAGTCGAAGACCGGCTTCGACAGAATGAACAGCATAAGACTGCTTGAGCGTGCGGAGGTTGGTCGGTGTAGGGGCGTCGCTTGCCGACGCCCGCGAACACCCTATCGCGCTTCTACCCGCGGGCGTCGT
>JBKJRG010000582.1:0-5438 GCA_046594805.1 Opitutaceae bacterium
GCCATCGCCGAGAGGCGCATTTCATCCTCGCGCGTCGATGGCTAACGCGAATTTCGCCCTCAAGCCCACGCACGCCGCGGTCCGCGCCTACACCCTCGCACTCGCGCAGCTCGCCAACGTCGGCGCGAGGCACGAGACCGCCGTACGCGAAGCGTGGCACACGCTCATCGAGCACTGTGCCGGCCCGCTCAAGTGGACGCTCGTCCGCGAATACGCCGTCTCCCGCAAGGACGCCGCCCCGCTCCGCCTCGACGCCGTCCTCCTCGACACCTACCGCATCCCGCACGGCGTGATCGAGGCCAAGGACGACGCCGACGACCTCGCCGCCGAGATGCGCGCAAAGCTCAAGCTCGGCTACCCCGCGAAAAACACGATCTTCTGGCAACCCCGCCGCGCGATCCTCGTGCAGGACAGCAAGGTCGTCCTCGACTACTACGTCGATACGAAGCCTGAGCAGCTCTGCGAAATCCTCGCCAAGTTTTTCGCCTACACCGAGCCCGTGATCGCCGATTGGGAGCGCGCCACCGAGGAGTTTCGCGAGCGCGTCGCCGAGCTGGGCAAGAGCGTGCGGGAGGTCATCCAGCGCGCCCGCGGCACGGTCGGCACCGTGCCCAACAAAAAATTTGTCGCCGCCTTCAACGACTTCGCCGCGCTCTGCCGCGCCGCCATCAACCCTTCGCTCGCCGATTCCGCCATCGAGGAGATGCTCATCCAGCACCTTCTCACCGCCCGCCTCTTCGGCTCGGTCTTCAAGAACCCCGACTTCACCCGCCGCAACGTCGTTGCCGTCGAGATCGAAAAGGTGATCGATGCGCTCGCCTCCGGCCATTTCTCGCGGGCCGACTTTCTCAAGAAACTCGACCGCTTCTATCTCGCGATCGAGAGCGCCGCCGCCGTCATCGCCGATTTCTCCGAAAAGCAGAAATTCCTGAACACCGTTTACGAGAAATTCTTTCAGGGCTTCGCCGTGAAAGTGGCCGACACGATGGGCATCGTCTACACGCCGCCCTCCATCGTCCGCTTCATGATCGCGAGCATTCGCGAGCTGCTGAAAAAAGAGTTCGGCAAGGAACTCGGCGACGCGGGCGTCCACTTCCTCGACCCGTTCACCGGGACAGGCAATTTTCTCGTCCATCTCCTGCGCGAACTGCCGCGCGCCGCGCTCGCCCGCAAATTCTCCGGCGAACTCTGGGCCAACGAAATCATGCTGCTGCCCTACTACATTGCCGCGCAGAATATCGAGCACGAGTATTTCGAGAAGATGGGCAGCTACGAGGCCTTCCCCGGCCTCTGTCTCGTGGACACCTTCGAGCTGGCCGAGCCCGGCCACGGTGAGACGACGGAAATGACTTTCGATCTGGCGAAGAACACCGAGCGCGTGAACGCGCAGAAGAAAGCGCCCATCCGCGTCATCCTCGGCAATCCGCCCTACAACGCGAATCAGCAGGACGAAAACGATAACAACAAGAACCGAAAATACCCTCGGCTCGATCGACGCATCACCAATACCTACGCGACCGACTCCAAAGCGACGCTCCTCAACAAACTCAGCGATCCCTACATCAAGGCGCTGGCATGGGCGAGCGACCGCATCGGCGACGAGGGCATCGTAGCCTACGTCACCAACAGCGGCTACCTCGATGGCATCGCCACCGATGGCGTGAGGAACCACCTCGCGCGAGACTTCGATGCCATCTACGTCGTCGATCTCGGCGGCAACGTGCGAAAGAATCCGAAACTCTCCGGCACGACGCACAACGTCTTTGGCATCCAAGTCGGCGTGAGCATCGCGCTTTTCATCCGGCACAAGCAGAAGGAGCTGAAACGCCGCAAGGCCCTTATCCACTACGCCGCAGTTGGTGAAGACTGGCGCAAGGAGCGCAAATGGAAATGGCTCGAGGACAAGGAGAGCATCGTCGGCGTGAAATGGCGCACGCTCAAACCCGACGAGCGACACACATGGTTGCACGATGAAGAGAGCGCGGGATTTGGGAAGTTCCTGCCAGTTTCGTCTAAAGAAACCAAGGCTCAGGACAATCTCGCCGCCCACGCGATTTTTCGCACTTACTCCCTCGGCGTTTCGACGAATCGAGATTCCATAGTCTATGATTTCGACCGTAGTCGTCTGGCGAAGCGCATCGAGCAGTTCGCGGACGACTACAACTCCGAGGTTTCGCGCTATCAGCGCAAGAAACCGACCACGGCGGAACTCGACGAATTCTTAAAGACGGAAAAGATAAAATGGAGTCGTAATTTGAAGAGCGAACTCAAGCGGGGAAAATTTCTTGAGTTTGATAGGACAAAAATTCGCGAGGTCCTTTACCGGCCATTCACTCGTCGCCTACTCTATCTCGATGATGTTGCCGTAGACGAACCGGCGCAGGCTCGGGTTTTCTCTCCGAGGTCTGTCGAACAGGCGCCAGCGATTACGCTGAGCGACATCGGCCATCGCGCACCATTCGCCGCGATGATGGTTGACGGAGTCTACGACCTCCACCTCTGTGCGAGTTCGGACGCGTTTCAGAGCTTCCCGCTTTTCACCTACGACGCCGACGGCGGGCACCGGCGCGACAATGTCACGGATTGGGCGCTGCAGAAGTTCACGCTCCGCTACGAGGGCGTGAAGCTCACGAAGCGTGACATCTTCCATTACGTTTACGCGGTGCTGCACCATCCGGTGTATCGCGAAAAGTTCGCCGCCAATCTCCGGCGCGAGTTGCCGCGCATCCCGTTCGCGCCCGACTTTGCCGCGTTCGCGCAGGCCGGCGAAAAACTCGCCGCGCTCCACACGGGTTATGAGTCGCAAAAGGAATTCAAGCTGAGGCGCGTGGAGGCGAAGGGCGTGAAGCCCGACTGGCGCGTCGAGCGGATGAAGTTGTCCAAGGACAAAACCGCACTCGTCTACAACGACTGGCTCACGCTCGAAGGCATCCCCGCCGCCACGCACGACTACCGGCTCGGCAATCGCAGCGCGCTCGACTGGGTGATCGACCAATACCGCGTTGAACAAACCGAAACGGGCGAAATCACGAGCGATCCCAATCGCGCCGACGATGAGGACTACATCGTCCGCCTGATCGGCCAGGTCGTGACGGTGAGCGTCGAGACGATGAATATCGTACAGTCGCTGCCCGGCATTGAGGACGAAGCGTCGTCGCCAGTGAAAACGAGACCTGCATCCTCGCCCGAATACCCGACGCAGGCGGATCTCGACGCCGGACACATTTACGCCAAGGAAGACCCGCCAGCCTTGGTCTGAACCGCCGCCGTCAGTCCACCCAGTTCGAGCCCAAGTCGCGCAAACCGGCAGTGGGCCGCCCCGGCAAGTAGACGTGAACCACGTCTCCGGCGAACGGCGGCTGCAGCGAAATGACTGCGCGCCGATAAAGTCCCTCGTGCACGCCTTCGAAGCCATCGAGGCGTTGCAGGCATTCCGCGTCGACCGACCACACTTCGCCGGTCACGCCGTCGCGATCCGACGGGTGAGCGACGAGCGCCGGATAACCGCCGAGGTCGAAAAGTCGGAAACCCGGCGCGGTGCGGGCAGCGCCGACGAAAGACTGACCGGCGAGTTGCGCGTGATTGCTGCACCCGCGCTTCAGCGTGCCATAGACAAACAAGGACGTTTTCACGGCGACGGGGCCGCGATCTCCACCACGATGGCGGTGGTGTTGTCGCGACCAGATGCTTGGACGGCCTCTTCCACCAGGCGTTGCGCCGGGCTGAATTCCCCGCTGTCCGCCGGCGGGTGTCGCACCAGTTCCTCGATCTGCCGATCCCACAGCCCGTCGATCAGCCCGTCGGAGCAGATCACAAAACGGTCGCCCGGCTGATGAGCCACCGCGCCGAGCTGCGGCTCGACAAACTGGTGGCCGGCGCCCAGCGCCTGCTGGAGCGCGTTGCGGCGGGGATGCATCCGCGCTTCGCGTTCGTTGATTTCACCCTTCCGTCGCAGCCAGCCGACGTGACTGTGATCCTGCGTGACCTGGGTCAGACCGCCGGCCGGGGGCAGATAATAAATCCGGCTGTCGCCGACGTGGCCGAAATACATCCATTCCGGCGTGAACCAGCCGAGGCTAAGAGTGGTGCCCATGCCTGCACACTCTTCGTAGGAGCGGCCCAGCGTGATCAGATCGGCATGAATCGAAAGGATGAGTTCTGAAAGCACATCGGCAAAGCCGCTTTCCATCCCGGCCGCGGACAGGCGAAAGACGCGTGGCATCATCCGCGTCAGGCGATCGGTCGTGATGCGGCTGGCGAACTCGCCTGATTTCGCACCACCCATGCCGTCGCTGACCGCGAAGACGAAATCCGTCGCCGCGAAGGACTCCTCCCCGGTCTTCCCCAGATGATGGACCTCGTGGCCGTTGAAGGTCAGCCCGAGGAACACATCCTCGTTGTTTTTCCGGACCCGGCCGACGTGAGTCTGGCCGGACCAGCGGAGCCGGCGCGGGCGCGGTCCCTGGAAGGTAACCGAAGTGAGATTCATGGCCTCATCCGGTGGGTTTGAGCGAGGCCGGCTGGCCGTTCCCCGCATCGAAGATGGTGGCGAACTCAAAATCGATGATGCAGAACCGCCCATCGGCCGCGCGGTAGGTGATGTTGCGCAGGTCCTGGTCTTCGTGGCGCACCCCGAATTGCTCGAGCTCGGCAAACAATTCCTGCTGGCGCTCCGGATTCACCTGGTCGACCCGCGTCCCGCAGTTGGAGGTCACAATCCGCAGGTTCTCCGGCTCGACCTCCAGCAAGCGGGGGACGAACGTGCAACCCCGCTCCTGCAGGTAACGCAAGACCCGGACTTCGTGGTTGAATCGCTCCTGGGCCATGTTGCCGCGAAAAACCTTGTGGACCCGTCCATCGTAACCGATGCGGACGGAGGCCCGGGCGGTGTTTTTCATTTCATGCATGCCGAGAACGGCCACAGTCCGCGGCTGGTTTGCAACTGGCAAGCGCCGGGTGGGCCTGGGGCGCATCTCAGTTTCTGGACAGCGCGTCGGAGCCTGTCGTGGCACGGGCATCCTGCCCGTGTGTGACCTGGGCATCCTGCCCATGTAGGCGGCGCGGAGCGCCGTCCACGGGCGGGACGCCCGTGCCACGTTCGCGCTGTCCAGAAACTGAGATGCGCCCGTGGGCCGGGCGGCGGCGTGAGCGCGATTGCTGGCTTTGGGAAAGTGTCATGAACGAAACTTCTGGTTGCCTCTGGCACGTGAGCTGCTGATTTCGGCCGGAGGTTTCCTCTGCTCTGCCGAGGAAAAGCCTCGCTCGCTCCGTCAAAAACCTCCCATTAACCCTGCTCCCACCGCTTCATCATGGCCAAATACAAATTGGAATACATCTGGCTCGACGGCTACACGCCGATGGCCAGCCTCCGCAGCAAGACCCAGATCAAGGAATTCGGCAGCTTGCCCAAGCTGGCTGAGCTCCCGCTCTGGGGCTTC
>JBKJRG010000640.1:0-6865 GCA_046594805.1 Opitutaceae bacterium
GGTCAGGCCAGGATCGCCCTCGAGATCGAGGCGAGTCTCGCGGCCTATGCCGGGCTGCCCGTGCCCGACTTCGGTCCCGGCGATGCAATCGCATTGGGTGCGCTCGTGGAACTGGAAGCCGGGGTCCGCCGCACCTGGTACTTCCTCGGGCCACGAGCAGGAGGCTTGGAACTCAAACTCGAAGGCCGAATCATCCTGGTCGTGACCCCGCAGTCGCCGCTCGGCCGCGAGTTGATCGGCAAGCAGCTGGGAGACACCGTTCGGGCGCCCGGTCGCAGTCCGCCGGCACTGCAGCGGATTGTCGCGGTGGAATGAGGATTTCGTCCGTTGTAACGGCAAGCGTCCCTGGCTGCCGGGGGTGGCTGCGGCTTCCAGCCGCAGATTTTTAAAACTGCGGCAGGATGCTGCGGCCCCAAGGCGGGACGCCCATGTCACATCACTCCAGGCAGGGACACCTGCCGCTACGCTGCCCGCGGCTGCTTTTACCCTCTGAGCGAGAAGCGCACGGGCACCTCCGCGCGAAAACGCACCACCTGGCCATCGCGGCGGCCGGGCTCGAAGCGCCATTTCCTGACGGCCTGCAAAGTCGGTTCGTCGAAGGCGCGGTCGGTCGAATTGAGGGTTCATCCCAACGACGCGCGGGCGGGATGTTTCTTAGCCACGCCGCCTGCGGTCGACGTAGGGGCATCGCTTGACGACGCCCGCGGCAGCGAGCGAGTCTTCTCATTCGCGGGCGTCGGCAAGCGACGCCCTACAGCGGCACGGGCGAGCCGCACGCCCACACTCGCGCTTGAGCAAATCCCCGGTTCGCGTTCTTTGTAACCATGCTGACGTTACTGCGCGCCCTTGCCCTTGCCCTGCTCGGTGGCGGCGCGCTCGCCCATTCCGCCCGGGCCGCCGCAGAGCTTCCCCTGGCGCTGCGCGGGGTGAATCCCGACAAGCTTTCCGGCGGGCTCTTTCTCGCGCTCGACTCCACGGGTGCGTTTGGTGGGGCCCGGCCCGTGCCGCGGGCGCGCGCCGGCTTCGCCGATCTTTCCAAGGGCCGGCCACCCGCCGTGCTCGACGCCCGCGTGGGCGTGAACGTCCGCGTCGGCGACGACCCGGACGACTTGCTGCCCACCCAGCGCGGGCAGGCCGAGCCGCATGTCTACCGCAGCGTGGCCAATGCCAACCTGCTGCTGGCGTCGTTCCAGGAGGGGCGTTTTGCCGAGAATGGCGGGGCGTTGGATTGTGGATACGGGGTGTCGCGCGACGGCGGCCTGACGTGGAGTCGGGCCCTCACTCCCGGTCTGACGGTGGCCAGTGGCGGCCCGTACCTGCGCGCCACCGACCCCGTCGCAGCGATTGGACCGCAGGGGGATTTCTACCTCAACGCGCTCGGTTCGATCGACAATGCTTTCGGCCTCTCGGCCATCGTCGTCAGCCGTTCGACCGACACCGGCGCGACGTGGTCGGCCCCGACCGTGGTGTTTCAGTCGCCCAACAGTCAGACGGCGCCGGACAAAAACTGGATGGTCGTGAACGATTTTGCCGCCGCGCCCAATTCCGGCCGGCTCGTCGTCACCTGGACCAACTTCACCAGCAATGCCGTCGGCGCGTCCACCGGCAACCATCTCGCCGCCGCCGTCAGCGACGATCGCGGGGCCACCTGGTCCACGCCCACGCTGATTACCCCTGTCGGCTCCAACAACCAGGGCACCCTGCCCGTCTTCCTGCCCGACGGCTCGCTCGCGGTGATCTACATCACCTTTCTCGGCACCACCACGCAGTTCAACATCCAGTGCAAGCGGTCGCTCGACGGCGGGCGTACTTACCCGGCGACGGCGACCACGGTCGTTGGCCTGGTCAACGGCTGGGACGACCCCGAAATGCGCGACGGCGTTTTCCTCCCCGCTGCCACCGTCGCGCGCGGCACCGGCGACATTCTTGTGACCTACACCGCGCTCGTCTCCGGCACGCCGCGGGTCCTGGTGGTGAAATCGTCCGACCAGGGGACCACCTGGTCCACCCCGACCATCGCCAGCGATAATCCCGCGGGCGGAAGCGTGATGAATCCCGCCATCGCCGCGTCGCCCGATGGCCGCACGGTGTCACTGGTTTTCATGGACAAACGGCTCGCGCCCGACGGCCGGGGGTTTGTCGATCATTTTGCCGCGCTGTCGTTCGATGGCGGGACCACCTGGCAGCCAAACTTGCGGCTGAGTGAATTGAGCAGCGATATCCGTTACGGGCCGCAGACTTCGCGGGGGGTGATGCTCGGCGACTATCTCGGGCTCGCCCCGGCGCCGAACACCTCCCAGCCCTGCGTGGCCGTCTGGTGCGATACGCGGACCGGGGATTCCGATCCGTACACGGTGCGGTTCACGCCGGCGGATTTGCCCGGCTTCGGCAACTGGGCCGTCGCTCGGGCGGTGAGCGGTTCCTTTCTGGACGATGACGATGTCGACGGCGATCCGAACTACCTCGAGTTCGTCAACGGCACCAATCCGAAGTTCGCCGAATCGGGCAATGACTTGGTGCTGCGGGTGTCCGCGCCCACCACCCTGGATCTCATTTGGACCGAGCGGGCCAACGTGCAGCGAAGCCCCTTCACCGACGGCGCCTCCAGCGCCCCCTATGCCACCTTTCTCGCCGGCGGCTTCAGTGGATCTGCGACCGTCGCTGCCTCGCTTGCGCCCGATCAGCTCCCCACGGTTCCCCTGCGGAGCGGTCTCGTATGGCGCGGCGCGCGGTCGATCGTGGCCACAGGCACCGCGCAAATCGCGGCGCGCAGCGTCCGGATCAGCGCCGGGCTGCCCCCGCGCGCCAGTGCCGTCGTGACCGCGATCTTGACTGACGCGCGCCTGATCAACCTCTCCACGCGCGGCCAGGTAAAGCCGGGAGTTGGCCAGCTAATCGTGGGCTTCGTCATCGACGGAAACAAATCCGTCCTGGTACGCGCGGCGGGTCCGGCGTTGCGGGCGCTCGGCGTCAACAATGCGCTCGCTGATCCGCGGCTCTCGCTGTCGTCACCGGGATCGAGCGTCGCCTTCACAAATGACAACTGGCAGCAGGGCAACGCCGACGCGGCGTTGTTCGCGCGGCTGGGTGCCTTTCCATTCGCGGCCGGCGGACTGGACGCGGCACTCTTTCAGTCCCTGGCCGCGCAGAACTACACGGCCATCGTGGCGAGCGCCAGCGACAGTCAGGGCGTCGCGCTGGTCGAAGCCTACGACGCCGATGCCGTGCCCGGTGCGCCGGGCAATCCCCGGCTGCTCAATCTTTCCACCCGTGCCGACGTGGGCGCCGGTGAAAATGCGCTCATCGCCGGTTTCGTCCTCACCGGCACGCAACCGCGGCGCGTCTTGATTCGCGCGATTGGCCCGTCGCTGGCCGCCTTCGGCGTCACGGGCGCTTTGGCCGATCCGGTGCTCACGCTCTATCGCGGCGCGACGGTGCTGGCGACAAACGATGACTGGGAGATCAGTCGCAGCGGCGCGGCGATCGCTGTCACCGCGCAACGGGTCGGCGCGTTCGCCTTGGAAGCGGCGAGCCTGGATGCAGCGTTGCTGACCACGCTCCCACCCGGGCCGTACACGGTCGTGGTCACGGGTGTCGATGACGCAACGGGCATCGCGCTCGTCGAGGTGTACGACGCGGATTAGTAGCGCAGGCGTCCCGCCTGTTCGTTGACTGATGCAGGCGGGACGCCTGCGCTACTTTTTTAGACTCCGATCCCGGAGCCATCCACCGCGGCCGTCTCCACAATCGTGACACGCATCGGGGTGGATGCCGCACTGACGATGCCGTCGGCATTCTCCGCCTGGGCCGTAAACTGAAACGATCCCGCGCGCGCCGGGGCTTCAAAACTCCAGGCGCCGTTGGCCGCCGCCATCGTCACGCCGATCAGGCCAAGATCGGCCCGGCTGACGAGCACCATGCTGTTGCCGTCCGCGGTTCCTTCCAGCATCACCCGGCTCGGAGTTCCGCTCCGCAGGGCCGCCGCGATCCGGGGAGTCGGCGGACGCAGCACGGTAATGGTCACGCCCCGGGTATCCGGGGGCGTGAAAGTAAGGGTCGCGGGGGCAAGGTCGCTTGTCGTGATTGTGCCGCCATTCAGGTCGATGGAGTTGGCGACCATGATGCCATCACGGTCGACGTCATCGGCGGCGGGTAGATACTCGAAGGTCAAAAGCGTCGACGGCGCCCCGACCGAAAGCGATGCCGTCAAGGTCGCATAGCGGGTCACCGCCCCCACCTGCAGCATGAGACGAGGCGCACCTTGCACCGCCACTGGAGCGCTGAAGCGAGCGGTAAACTGCATCGTCAGCGTCCGATCGTACTCCCCCGCCGGCGGAGCCGAAAGCTGTGCAACCGAAGCTGTCTGCGCCATTGCGAGCAGCGGAAGCATGAGCGCGAGGGCGGAGGTCCCTGCGATGCGAGCCAGCCGTGAATATCCGTAAAGTTGATGCATGGGAATAACGCCAGCATAGTGCATCACTTCGGCCCTCGCTGTAGGGTGGCAAGCCCACCATCCCCCGGAAATCTCCGATGGCCCTGGCGGGGGGACCGGACTCGGGATGGCAACCGGTTTTTCTAACTGTTTGGGCTGAGTGGCTTCAATAAGCCCGGCGCCCATGCTGGTGCAGGAGTGCCGCCCGCGCCGCATCCTGATTACCCGGCCCTTTCCCCAGGGATTCGTTGCATGCAAGTTCAGTTGCTTCTGCGCAGCCGATGCCCTTTCACGCCACGATGCGTTTTGCCCTGCTTCTCCCCGCACTCTCCGGCCGGGTCTGCGGGGCCCCCCCGCCGGAGCTGGCTGCCGCGCTCAAATCATTTCGCCCGGACCCGCCGCCGGGCTGGTCGTATACCCAAACCACCGTGGCGGAGGGCAAAGCGACGGTCGAACGCTATGACGCGGCCAAGGCGCATTTTGAACGCTGGACCTTGCTGGAGCAGGATGGACGCGCCCCGACGCCCGACGAAGCCACCCGCTACCGCGAGCTCCGGTCGCGCTGGTCACGGGGCGGCACTGCCCCGAAAATTACCGACCAACTCGAGCTCGATTCCCTGGAAACCGTCGGCGAGACCCCCGAGCGCGCCACCTTCCGGTGCCGCGTCCAGCGGGGGGAAGCCGGGGATCGGACCGCGCGTTTTCTCCGGGCCACGCTCGTCCTGCACAAGCCGACCAGGACGCTCGAATCGATCGAGCTCGGCAGCACCGGCGAATTCAGCCCGACGTTTGGCGTGAAAATCGCGGCGATGAAAACCCGCCTGAGTTACCATCCGCCGGAGGGCAAGGGCGCCGCCAGGCCCGCCGCGGTGGTCACGCATGTCCGCGGCCGCGCGTTCTGGTTCAAGTCCCTCGATGCGGACATGACCGTGACGTTTTCCGATTACGTCCGCGCCGGGAAGCCTTAGTCCTCAACTGCATTTTTCCGGCTTGGCGCCTCACGGCGCGCCGTCCCACTTGAAGATCACCGTCGTCAGCGGCGGCAGCGTGACCCGGATCGACTGGCCGAATCCGTCGGCGCCAATTTCCTCCGCGGTCCGGCCGCCATCGTTGCCGGCGCCGCTGCCGCCGTAGTACTCGCTGTTCGTGTTGAGCACCTCGCGCCAGAAGCCGCGGCGCGGCACGCCGACCCGGTATTCCCGCCCGCCACCCCCGAAGTGGCACACCGCGGCAATCAGGACCTTTTCCGCCGCATCGCTCCGCACAAACGCGATCAGGTTGGCGTCCGAATCGTGGCAGGTGAGCCAGCGGAAACCCTGTGGGTTGAAATCATTCCGGCTCAGCGCGGGTTCGCTCGCGTACAGCTTGTTCAGATCCCGCACGAGGAGCCGCACGCCTTCGTGGTCCATGTACTGGCACAGGTGCCAGTCGAGGCTGGTGTCATGCGCCCACTCGCGCGACTGCGCGAATTCGCTGCCCATGAACAGCAGCTTCTTGCCGGGCCACATCCACATGTGCGCATACAGCGCGCGGAGATTCGCCGCCTTTTCCGCGATATGCCACGCGCCCATCTTGAAGAGCATCGACGCCTTCCCATGCACGACTTCGTCATGGGAAAAGACCGTCACGAAACTCTCCGCATACTGGTAGAGCATGCCGAAGGTGAGATCGCTGTGATGGTGCTGGCGGACGATCGGCTCCTTCGCGAAATAGCGCAGGGTGTCATTCATCCAGCCCATGTTCCATTTGTAATCGAAGCCGAGCCCGCCCTGTTCCGGCGGCTTGGTCACGCCGGGAAAAGAGGTGCTTTCCTCGGCGTACATCGCCGCCCCGGGATAATAATGGTGCACTAGGCCGTTGACGTGCTTCAGGAAGGAAATCGCCTCGAGGTTTTCGCGCCCCCCGAACTGGTTCGGGATCCACTGCCCTTCCTTCCGCGAATAATCCAGATAGAGCATCGACGCCACGGCGTCCACCCGCAGCCCGTCGAGATGATAGCGCTCGAACCAGGCCAGCGCGTTGGCCGCGAGGAAACAGCGGACTTCGTTGCGGCCGTAATTGAAAATCAGCGTGCCCCAATCCATGTGCGCGCCCTGCCGCGGATCGGCGTGCTCGTAAAGATGGGTGCCGTCGAATTCCGCCAGCGCGAAGCTGTCGCGCGGGAAATGGGCCGGCACCCAGTCGAGGATCACCCCGATGCCGCGGGAGTGCAGGTAGTCCACGAACCAACCAAAATCCACCGGCGAACCGAAACGATGCGTCGGCGCATAAAAACCCGACACCTGGTAACCCCACGAACCATGGAACGGATGCTCCGCCAGCGGCATCACCTCGATGTGAGTGAAGCCCATTTCGGACACGTAGTCGGCAAGCTCCTTCGCCAGCTCGCGGTACGTCAGCGGCCGATCGGCATCCTCGGGCTTTCGCTTCCAG
>JBKJRG010000868.1:0-4396 GCA_046594805.1 Opitutaceae bacterium
GGCAGGTCACCTGCCGCAGCTTGCGCTCGTTCTGAAACGAATCGAACGGCAGGATCGGCCAGCGCGTGACCACGCGGTAGACACTGGTGAAGGCACTCTGCAGCACCAAGCCGCCCACTTTTTCCTCCGTGGCCATCTGCACGGCCGGACCGCCGCCGAGTGAACGACCCAGTAGAATCGTCCGCGCCGCGGAGACATTGAGCTCTTTCCGCAGGTACGCCCGCGCGATGCGCGCCGCGGCATAAATCGTGTGCTCGGAGGGCTGCCCGGTGCTCAGGCCATACCCTGGATAATCCATCGCGAACACGGCAAATCCCTCGTCGCGCCACGCGCGCAACTGGGGCTCAATGTCGCCCAGATCCTCGGCATTACCGTGGAAAAACCAGAGCGTGAAACGCGCCTGCGGGTTGGGCAGATGCAGCAGGGCGATCGCACTGCCATCCGCGCCTTTCAGTTTATGGAGACCGGCCGGCGCGCGCATGGACCCGAAACGCGGGAAGTAGAGCGCACCCGGCACGAGCAATCGCGCGATCACCGTGAACGCCACGTAGCCACCGAGGAGCAGTAGCACCGGCACGCGCAAAAATTTCCAGTACTCGGGCGCCGTCATGGCCAGCGCCCTTAGCCAATCCGGAGATGACCCGCGGCGACGAGCACTGCCACGGCATCCTCCAAGGTGTCGTGTTTCACCAGGAAGTAATCCGTGTCGTAGGTCGCGATCGACAGGAGGCTGATACCCGCGCGCGCGAGCGGGGTCGCGAGCGAGGCCAGGACACCCACCGCGCTGAAGGCAAATGGCCCGACAAGTTTCAGGACGCGCCAGTCGCGTTCGGCCCGCACGTCCAGCGGGACGCGCTCCGCCGGGCAGATGATCGTCAGCTCATCATCGGTGAAGGTGATGTTCAGAAATGGACCGCCGGCCCACGCGGGCACCGCCGAGTCCGGGCTGAGGCGGCAGACGGCGTAGAGCGCGGGTAGCACCCGAAAGCGCTGGCCTGGGGGTTTCATCGTGGAACGAACCGGAGTAAATTTGCGGGTTAGGGAGGGGGCGGGCGGCGATTTTTGAGCTGCGCCAGGTTGTTGCGCGCGGCGGCATAGCCCGAATCGATCTGCACGGCTTGCTCGAAATGTGCAATCGCTTCGTCAATCTGCCCGCCTTCGGCCAGCGCAATGCCAAGGTTGTTGTGCGTGATTGCGGACGACGAATCCAACGCGAGGGCCGCGCGGTAGTGTTGCAGCGCGTCGGGCCTCCGGGCCGGCGTGGCCGAGTGCAGCAAGCCGAGATTGATGTGCGCCTTGAGGTAATCGGGTTTCAGCCGGAGCGCTTCCTCGTAATATCTGACCGCGTCCGTCAGTCGGTCAGGCCGCCGGGCGAGGTTGATCGCAAAGTTGAAATGCGCCTCCGCCACGCCGGCTGGTAGACGAGGAAAATCAGCAGCACCAACGCCGCCGCGCCCCGGACGCATCCCCGCGCCCTACCCGCCGACGAAGGCGTTTCCCCGCCCGGCCCGCCCGCTGGCCAACGCTGGGCCGCCGGGCTCATGCCCCGGAAAAGAAATCGCGCACGGTCGCCACGACCTCCGACCGCCCCACCTCGCGTTCGCTGCGGGTCGTGAGATCGCGGAGCTTCACCACGCCTTTCGCGAGTTCATCGCCCCCGTAGATGAGGGCGAGCTTCGCGCCGGACTCGGCCGCTGCCTTGAACTGCTTGCCAAACGCGATCTCCTTGAAAGCGTATTCGACCCGGTAACCGGCCGCGCGCAGTGCCTGGATGTCCGCGAACGCCGCCCGCCGTTCCGCTTCGCCGCCAATGACGCAATAGACGTCGGGCGCGGAAACCAAGGGTGGCATCAAGCCGCGCTGTTCGAGCAGCAGCGCAAAGGTCATGTCCCCGATGGCAAAGCCCACCGCCGGCAGCGACGGTCCACCCAGTTTTTCCACCAAATCGTCATAACGTCCCCCACCCGCCAACGCCCGCAGCTCACCCTTGCGATCGAACGCCTCGAAAACGAAGCCCGTATAGTACGCCAGCCCGCGCACCACGCCGAGGTCCACCTCGACAAATCGGGCAAGTCCCATCGCCTCCAACGCCCCGAGCAATTTTTTCCAATCGGCCAGCCGCGCGCCGAGCTTGCCTTCACCCGCGGACCCGAGCGCCTGCTCGAGCGCCGCGAGCGACTTGATCTGCAGAAATGCGAGGATCTTCGATTTCACTTCGACGGGCAGCGGCCCAAAGGCGGCGGCGTAATCCTTGAAGGCGTCGTCGCCCAGCTTCTCGTATTTGTCGATCGCCCCCAGCACTGCCCGCGCCTGATCGGCCGTGAGGCCGAGCGATTCGAGGTAGAAAAACCACAGATTGCGATCGCTGAGCCGGACGTAGAAATCCTGCTCGGTCAGTCCAAACGCGCAGAGGCATTGCACGAGCATTCCGACCAGCTCGATCTCCGCCTCGGGGCCGGGTTCGCCAAAGATGTCCGCGTTGAACTGGAAAAAACAGCGACCGCGCCCCTTCTGCATCCGTTCGTACCGATAGAACTCCGCGATGCTATACCACTTGATCGGCCGCTTAAGAGCGCTGGCCTTCGCCCCGACCAGCCGGCACACAGTCGGAGTCATCTCTGGGCGCAGCGCCACCTCGCGACCGCCCTTGTCGGTGAAGCTGAAAAGCTGGCCCTCGATTTCGTCGCCCGACTTGGTCTTGTAGAGCTCGAGCGGCTCCAACACCGGTGCGTCGTATTCAGCGAAACCGAACGTGTGCGCCGTCTGGCGCCAGAGCCGGAAAATATGATTCCGGCGGGCGAGATCGTCAGGATAAAATTCGCGGAAGCCGGGCAGGGTCTGAAACGAAGCCATGGAGCCCCGCATGGTTGCGGGTCGCCGTCGGCCAGCGCGACTCCAAAAAAAGGCGGACCGTTATCAGTAGGTCCCTGGGGTGACCGACCGCCCCGGCTAGGGGGACGGCGAGCTGGTGCTGGAGGGGCTGCTGGCACCGTTGCCCTGCAGCTTGGCCAGATCCAGTTTCTTCAATTGCTGTTTCAGGATCTTGCCCGACTTGAACTTCACCACCGCACGTTGGGGAATGATCACTTCCGCTTCCGGCTTGTTCGGATTCCGCCCAATCCGTTGCTTGCGGACCTGTACTTCGAGCACACCGAAATTCCGTAACTCGACGTTTCGACCGTTGGCCAGGGCCTTTTGGACGATATCGAGCGTTTGCTGGACAGTGTCGACGATCTGCTTCTGCGGGAAACCGGATTTCCGGTAAATTTCCAGCACAATTTCGCGTTTTGTCAGGTTAGACATGGGGTTCCTTTTGGTAATTCCTATAAATTCTTAAGCGCTTAAACTATTTACGGCTCAGTAATTGCGTCAACCCTTATGACCAGTTCGCTTTACAGGCGTTCCTCCGATAGTTCCTATCCGGCATATGCCAGATCCGGTAGCAGTAAATTCGATGTTCGGAAGGATCGCGCGCCGCTACGACATTGCCAACCGGCTCCTGAGCGGCGGGATGGACGTTTATTGGCGTTGGCGGCTGGTTCGATCGGTTCGGCAAACGGCGCCCCGCCACGTACTTGACTTGGCCACGGGCAGCGGGGATGTCGCCTTTGCGCTCAGCCGCAGCCTCGGATCCCACGTGCCGATCACGGGGATGGATTTTTGCCAGCCGATGCTCGATGAGGCTGATCGGAAAAAAAACGCCGCGCCCGCGGCGCGCTATGCCCGCGTGGAATTCCTGCCGGGCGATGGCTTGGCCCTGCCCTTGGAAGAGGATTCCTACGATGCGGTGACGATCGCGTTTGGCCTGCGCAATCTCGCCGATCGCGCCCGCGGCCTGGCGGAAATGCGCCGGGTGCTGCGGCCGGGTGGCCACCTGTTTGTTTTGGAATTCTCGCAGCCGTGGCCGTGTATCCGACCCTTCTATGCGTTTTATCTAAGACGCATCCTGCCGCGCATCGCGGGCGCCGTCACCGGCGACCGCAGCGCTTACGATTATCTGAATTCCTCGATCGAAACCTTCCCAGCGCGACTGGCAGTGAGCGCGGAAATTCGCGCCGCCGGTTTCTCCCTGGTGCAGGCGCGCGGTTTGACCTGCGGAATCGTCGCGCTCCACCAGGCAACGAAATAGCGGCGTCGCCGGGCGGCCGCGAAATAACGCCGAGCTGCAGGACTGCACTTCACCCGCCTGCGCCGCGCACCTTAACTGAATGACTTGCCGCAGCCGCAGGTGCCCTCGCCGTTGGGATTCTTGATTTCCAATCCCTTGCCGTGCAGCCCATCATCGAAATCGATCGCCGAGCCGTTCATGTAGGCGAGGCTCGCCGGATCGATCAGGATGGGGATGCCCTCGCTTTCGAACTGGGAATCGTCGGATTTGGGTTCGTCGAACGACATC
>JBKJRG010000924.1:0-3965 GCA_046594805.1 Opitutaceae bacterium
TTTCGAGGGGGCCTTCGACGCCGCCGTCCCGCGCAAAGGCGGCAATTGGATGTTGATCGACGAAAAGAAAAACGACGGCACGCCGGAGGATGCCAACCGGCACGACACCTCGGACGAAGTCGCCGCGTTCAAGCTTTCGCAGCAGGCTTGGCCCGGCGCCTTTGGCGTTTTCTACGAGAACAAGCACCGCAAGACGAAGAACGCCCTCGAGGCGGAAATCGTGACCAAGACGCGCGAGCGCACCAAGAACGCGTCGGACCTGCAGGTGCTGCAGGCGACTTTCGCCAAGCTGCGGTAGGGCCGGCGCTCGCCGCCGCGCCGTCGTGCGTTTCTGCCGGTAGCGGAACGCGTGAGCGTTTCGGGTCTGCGACGAAAGGCTCACGCCTTCCGCTACCGATCCGAGCTCTCAGCCGTAACAATTCAGAAGAGATCTGCCCACGGAACACACCGAACACGCGGAATGAATAGATTGCACCTGTTGGACGGAGATGAACTTCATTCACCAACCGGTTTCCCCTTCCAGTCCGACGCACGCACCTACCTGCCGTCTCTCTTCCGTGTGTTCAGTGTGTTCCGTGGGCAAATTCAGATATCTTGATTGAATGGATCCGGCTCAGATCTTCTCCAGCCCGCTCGCGCCAGGAAAAAGCCGCCGCACCAGATCCTGGATGAGCCGCAGATTCTCCACTCCGCCCCGGGCTCGGAACGGAATGGTTCCGGCCTCCGGCGAATAGATGCAAAAGCGGCCGTGGAACAGAAAGACCGCGACGGCGCTTTCCTTCTTCGCTCCCCCGGCCTCGTAGGAAAAACGCACCACATTCACCGGGCGATGCCGCGCCAATCGTTCGCCCACCAGGCTGGCATCGCGGAGGGCGGGATTGGTTGAGGTCAGTTGCGCGCTCGGGGCGGCAGGCGCAGGGGCCTGCGGGAAATCGATGCGATACGTGGGGTAGCGCGGCGTGACGCGGGGATATTTTTTGACGATGGGAGCGGCGACGACCTCGGCGTTTTCTTTTTGCGCCGGTTCCACCCCGAGTTTCGTCCAGCCGAAATTGATGTCCCAGCTCCACAACGCCCCGGGCGCCTCACAGATCGCGACCGCGTGGCCCATCACGACTTCCTCCTCTTCCCGCGCGCCCCACTGTAGCAGCCGCGCCCACGCCTCGCCTCCCCTCGCTTCTTTCCAGTGATCGAGAAAAATCACCGACTCCACAAAGCACCCATTTGCCACGCCCAGCATCGCGTGTTGCAGCGGCGGTTTGTCGGCCGCGAGACCGCTGCCTGAGAAAAATAAACCGAGAAAAAGACGGGCGGCGGTGGACCTCACTACAGGATGCTAGATGAGTGCCCGGGCCGCTGTCAGCCCAGTAGCGCAGGCGGGACGCCTGCGCTCCTCCAACCTTACAAATCTGTAATGCTCCTGAAAGCCTGCAGATACCCCCGTGTGGCATCTTCACCGGCGTTACCCACGCTTACCATGAATCACACTCACTCCCTCTTTAACCGCCGGCACGGCCTTTGGGCCGCTGGCGCACTCGCCCTCGCGGGCGTGTTCGCCGCCGGCGCGCAATCCACCCAGACCAGCGTCGCCATCAAGCGCGATGCCCAACCCGTCACCCGCGGCGCGCTTGAGCGCGCGAGCTTCTCGGACGTCGTCAAGCGCGTTTCCCCCAGCGTCGTGAAAATCACGACCGAGACCAAGGCCAAGAAGGTCGCGATGAACGACCAGGATCTCTCCAACATGGATCCAATGCTCCGCCAGTTCTTCGGGGGTCGCATGCCTGAAATGCGCCAGCAGCCGCAATCCGGCCTCGGCTCCGGCGTGGTCATCAGCGCCGACGGCTATATCGCGACGAACAATCACGTCGTCGCCGGCGCCGACATCGTGACCGTCTCCTTCAACGATGGCCGCGAGCTCCAGGCGAAGGTGGTCGGTCGCGACCCGCAGACGGACATCGCCGTGATCAAGGTCGACGCCAAGGATCTCCCCGCCATCACCGTCGCCGATAGCAGCAAGATCGAGGTGGGCGACCGCGTGCTCGCGATCGGCAACCCGTTCGGCATCGGCGAAACCGTTACGAGCGGCATCATCAGCGCCAAGGGCCGCCGCGTGGGCATCCTCGCGGACGTCGAAGGCTTCGAAGACTTTATCCAGACCGATGCGGCGATCAATCCCGGCAACTCCGGCGGCGCGCTCGTCGACGTCGATGGCCGTTTAATCGGCATCAACACCGCGATTCTTAGCCGTAATGGTGGCTTCCAAGGCGTGGGCCTCGCTGTCCCGGCGAACCTCGTCACCCAAGTCACCGACAGTCTCGTGAAAACCGGCAAGGTGGTCCGTGGCTATTTGGGCGTCGGCGTCCAGAATATCACGCCGTCGCTGGCGGAGACGCTCTCGCTCAAGAACAACAAGGGCGCCCTGGTCGGCGAAATCGTTCCGAATGCGCCCGCCGCCAAGGCCGGACTTAAGGAGGGCGACGTCATCACCGCCGTCAACGGCCAGACCATCACGGACGCCAACCAACTGACGCTTGCCGTCACCGCGGTGGCGCCGGGCACCAAGCTAGATCTCGAAATCCTGCGCGACGGCAAGAAGA
Source organism: Opitutaceae bacterium (assembly GCA_046594805.1). Classification (GTDB taxonomy): domain Bacteria; phylum Verrucomicrobiota; class Verrucomicrobiia; order Opitutales; family Opitutaceae; genus ER46. Next base: position 2,598 of record JBKJRG010000924.1, read on the forward strand.
CCCAGCTCACTGCCAAGACCGGCGAACGTCCGAAGTCCCGTAACGCCCGCGGCGGCGCGTCTGAAGAAGACGCCATCGCGAAGAACGCCGACGAAGGCGTCCTGAACGGCGTCGCCGTCGACGACCTCGACCCGAAGATTCGTCGTCAGATGAATTACCCGGAAGGGCTTAAGGGCGCGGTCATCACCAATGTCGACCCGCAGTCGGCCGCCGCCAAGGCTGGCCTCCGCGCCGGTGACGTCATCCTCGAGATCAACCGGCAGCCGGTCGCGTCCGCCGAGGATGCAGTGGAGCTGAGCAGCAAGGCCGAGGGTAAGAAGACCCTGCTCCGGCTCTGGTCGCGTGGCAGCAAGGTTTTCGCCGTGGTCGACGAGTCCCAATCGGAGAAAACCGGGCAGTAATTCCCGCCGACCCCGGTGCGCGTTCCCGACTTTGACCGTGGGGCGCGCACCCCGTATCGGTACTGAAGACGCAGTGGTATCATTTTCAGGATTGCTAGTGTTGTTGTTGTTGTGAATCCGGCCTCGGCTGTCGCGTGATACGTGCGCGACAGCCGGGGCCGTTTGTTTTGGTTCATAGCGTGATCAGTTTCGGTGGTAGCTGCCGCTTGCCGGCACGCCGCCGCGGCTATCACGTGCGCCGCGCGACGGCACGGCGACAAGCGCCGCCCTACGCCTCCGATCCCCCGAAGCGCCTTTCCCTCGACCCTCGCCTGCCCCTCCGCACACTGGTCTCTCCATGCGCGTCCTCGTCGTCGAAGATGATGCCAAAATCGCCTCCTTCGTTGTCCGCGGCCTGAAGCAGGCCGGCTACGCGGTCGATCACGCACCGGACGGGGAGACGGGCCTGGCGCTGGCGGAGTCCACCAACTACGATGTCGCGATTGTCGACGTGATGCTGCCGAAGCTTGACGGCATCAGCATGGTCAAGCGGCTCCGGGCGGCGAGGCAGCCGCTCCCAGTCCTTTTTCTAAGTGCCAAAAGCTCGGTGGAGGATCGGGTCAAGGGGCTCCAGAGCGGCGGTGATGACTACCTGACAAAACCTTTTGCGTTCTCCGAGCTGGTCGCGCGCGTGCAGGCGCTCATCCGCCGTGCGACATCTTCACCCGAGGCCACCAAGTTGACTGCGGGCGATGTCACCCTGGACCTGGTCACGCGCGAGGTCACGTGCGCGGGGAAACCCGTGGAACTCCAGCCCCGCGAATTCTCGCTGCTCGCTTTTCTGCTGCGACATGCCGGGCGGCCGGTCAGCAAAACCATGATTCTCGAGCACGTCTGGGATTACAGTTTCGATCCGCAGACCAACGTGGTCGACGTCGTGATGTCCCGCCTGCGGGCGAAGGTCGATCCGGACCATGGGCGGATCGAA
>JBKJRG010000009.1:0-18693 GCA_046594805.1 Opitutaceae bacterium
GGCCCGGGTTCGGCATGCTCACGGCGTCATACCAAGCGTGCCGGGGCAGGCGAGCCCCTGACGACGCGCATCAAACAGGCCCGTTGCACCTCCGCTGAGGTTATCCCGGACCGCTTCCAGTTCGAGGATTGCCGAGCCAGCGGGGACCGGCAATCAAGGCGCGGATGTCCGCTCCCGTCGTTTCTCCTCCTGTGCCGCCCGGTCCGCGGCAGACGCGCCAGAAAGTGTGCCTCACCGTGCTGGGGATCCTCCTTATCCTCGCCGGGTTGGTCGTGGCGGTTTTTCTGCGGCGGATTCCATTGCCCCTGCGGCTGATGATCGGGCTCGGGGATGTTATCGCCGGCTCGACCCTGCTCGTCCTGGTCCGGCAGAAATTCCGCACGTGAGCGGCCTGCAGCGGAAGCGGGCCGCCTATTTCACCTTCAAACAGACAAAAACTTTTGGTTCAAAGAGAACCCAGCGCGGCTAGCCGCAACCAAACTCCAACCTCAATCCATTTTACAAAAGGCAACGAAGGAAACAAAGGGCGCGGACACCTCCGACTCTTTGTTCTCTTTGTTCTCTTCTGTTCGCCGCACGCCTTGTGGCCTCCCGCTTCCTCGGTGTCGGAGCTCTGTGACCCCTGCCTTGGTTGGTTTCAACGCCGTCCGCGCAGAGGCCGACCGCCCGGTTGAGCCCGCCGAGCCAGGCTCGGTCCCCACGGCCGGCGCCGCCTCACTTTTCCACCGGCACCAGCTTCAGGTCCACCATCAGGTCCGCCGCGATTTTCTCGAGGTCCGCACGCACCGCCGCGAGTTTCACGCTCGCGGGAATGAACACCGTCGCCCGCGCCTGGAAAAGCACGCCGCCGTCCATCGGCGCGTTGACCCGCTCCGACGACAGCTCTTCGACATTCACCCCGTGCGCCGCGAACACCCCCGACACACTGCGCAGAATCCCCGGCCGATCCTGGCCGACCAGCTCGAGCGCCGCCAGCGCCCCTCGCGGGTGCTGCCCTGCGTCCATGGGGCCGGTCGAAGGGGAGCCTGCCCCGCCTTCCGCATGGATGATCACGCGCAACCCATCGACTTCGAGGGTGCGCAGCGCGTTGACGAGCCCGTCACGCCTTTCCGGCGCGACTTCCACGCGAAGGATGCCGGCGAACTGGCCACCGAGCCGGCACATCCGGCTCTCCAGCCAGTTGCCGCCGTTCTCGGCGACGCGCGTCGCCACCATCTGCACCAGGCCGGGCCGATCCACGCCAATCACCGTCATCACCAGGGTCGCAAGCATGCCGCCGACGGTAGTGGGCGGAGGTCGAGTGACAAGCGCGCGCGTTCGCGCGCGCGGTTTTGGGTTTTGAGTTTTGAGTTTTGAGTTGAAGGCGGTCTCGAACCGACCCGCGGTGGCAGGGTGTCAGCTTTTCGGTTTTGCGTTTCCCCCGTTCCCAACCCAAAACCCAAAACCTTTCCCCGCCTCCGCACTCGAGCTGCCCACTCCAAACTCCAAACCCCAAACTCCGAACTCCGAACTCCCCTCCATGTCCCAGCAAAAAATCAACATCGCCATCATCGGTCTCGGCTTCGGTGCGGAGTTTATCCCGATTTACCAGGGCCACCCGAACGCCAACCTCGTCGCCGTCTGCCAGCGAGACCCGAAAAAGCTGAAGGCCATCCAGGAGGCGTTCGACATCCCGAAGGGGTTTACCGATTACGACGAACTGCTGCGCGACCCGGAGATCGATGCCATCCACATCAACACACCAATCCCCGATCACGCGGCGCAGTCGATCAAGGCGCTGAAGGCGGGCAAGCATGTCGCCTGCACCGTCCCGATGGCGACGTCGATCGCGGACTGCCGGAAGATCGTCGATCTCTGCCGGAAGACCGGGCTCAAGTACATGATGATGGAGACGGTCGTCTACGCGCGCGAATATCTCTACATCAAGGAACTCTACGACCGGGGCGAGCTGGGCAAAATCCAGTTCCTCCAGGCGAGCCACCAGCAGGACATGGATGGCTGGCCGAACTACTGGCCGGGGCTCCCGCCGATGTGGTACGCCACCCACTGCGTGGGCCCGATGCTCGCGCTGACCGATGCCGTGGCGGAGTATGTCTCGTGCTTCGGTTCCGGCACGATCCGGCAGGAATTGATCCACCACTACGGCTCGCCCTTCGCGGTGGAGACGGCGCACATCAAGTTCAAGGACTCCGACCTGACCGCGCGGATCATCCGCTCGCTCTTCGATGTGGCGCGGCAATACCGCGAGAGCATCGACGTGTACGGGACGAAAAAATCGTTCGAGTGGACGCTGGTCGAGCACGAGCCGCACGTCCTGCACACGGCGAAGCTGGCCGAGGTGAAGATCCCGCGGAAAATCACGGTGCCGGATTACGCGAAGCGGCTGCCGGCCGGCATCCGGAAATTCACGACGAAAGGCGTCTACGATCTCGGCAAGAAGACGCACCTCAGCTTCACCCAGGGCGCCGGCCACGGCGGCTCGCACCCGCACCTGGCGCACGAGTTCCTCTCCGCGCTGATCGAGGACCGCGACCCCTACCCCAACGCCGTGCAATCCGCCAACTGGACCTGCGTCGGCCTCTGCGCCCACGAATCCGCCCTCGCCGGCGGAAAAATCGTCCAGCTGCCGGGCTTCACGCAGGGTTGAGGGGGCGTTGATCAGGCCCGTCGTCACCAAGAACTGGATAAAGCCCAACTAAGTAGGCCCGAATAGGACTGTTGGGCAAAGAGCAATCCCATCGATGAACCCAAAATCCGATGTGGCTGCAAAAGCGGCCTTCAAGATGTAATTGGAAAGTCGCGGGTTCACAGATGTGCGAGTGTTAAGCTCGCCGGCTGACATCAGCGCAAAGCTGAACGGCGACGTTCACTATTTCGAGCTCAAGCTGACTTCCAAAAGTGGTAGCTATTTTGGTGCCGCCACTATCACGGAGTGGGAGGCGGCCCTGAATGATCCTACGCGCTTTCGCTTCGTCGTGGCTCGTCAAGTCAGTGATGATTGGCATTTCCACGAATATTCGCCCGAGGAGTTTATTCAGTTTAGCGATATTCCACCATTCAAAGTCTATTTTCGAGTTCCGCTCGGCGGCATTTTGCCTCAGCCCCAGACTGGTAAGCGAAGGCGGGCTGTCATGGCCACACTCGAGAATCTCCGGTTAATGATTCTATTTCGCGCACAGCTTAAGCATACTCATGACACAAAAGGGTCAACCTAAAGTGAAGTAGGTCGCGAGCCCCAGAGTTGAAGCGCGGCGATTAGCGCATCGAGCGATCTACATCACGGTTGGACGAAGACGTCGGCCGGACAGATCAACGAACGATATATAGATAAAGCGAAAGTAGTCTTCGCGGTGGCATCCGCGCACCCATGGTGGAGAGCCGCGGCGGGTCGAGTGGGAGCGGAGATGGGCCGTTTTTGCGGCGAGGTGGCGCGAGACCGGGCGGAGCCGGGTGCGGGAGGTGCTTTGCGCGGGCGCAGGCGTGCCAGGTGACCAAAGCTGCGCCCCACCGGCGGCACCGCGGCCGGTAAAGGCCAGTCGAAAACCTCAGGCCTCACCCTTCACCTTTTTCGGAGGAGTGCCGTCGAAGCGTGCGACGAGGGTGAGCGATGAGACCTGAGGTGTTACCGATTTTTATGTCGGCTGCCGCTCGTCAATGGGATCGCTCCGGGCCATGGCGCCCATTCGAATCCCATCCCGGTCATGGTGACACGCAAAGCCTTCCGCGGATCGAATCCGGCACCCAGTTGAGGCGAATTACACTGTGGGGCAGAACGTTGACGCCGGCTCGTCACGAGCTACACTTTGGGAATGCGCAAGATCGTAATCAGTCCGGATGTTTGCAACGGGCAGCCGACTTTTGAGGGCACACGAATCTCGGTGCAGACAGTGCTGGAGTTTCTCGGCGCGGGAGATGCGCCCGAGGACATCGTGCGAGAGTATCCGGCGCTCTCGTCGGAGGACGTCCGTGAGGCGCTAAGGTTCTCCAGCCGCCTCATGCGGCATCACTTTGTGGTTCGTGATGTCGCATGAAAGGGTTTCTGGTTGACGAGAATTTGCCAGCGAGTTGGCAACTTCCGACTAAGTGTCCGACTGTTCACGTCACTGAGCTCTCCGCGAGTCCGTCAGACACGGTGGTCTGGCAGCATGCCCGAGAGCAAAGCTTGGTTATCGTCACCAAGGATGCAGATTTCAGCCATCGGATCCTCTCCTGCGAGCCACCTCCCTGGGTTGTGCATGTGCGTCTCGGGAATCTTCGCCTGCGTCCGTTTATCCAGCACCTGACTTCGATTTGGCCGACGATAGAATTGCTGCTGCCGAAGCATAAGTTGATATCGGTTTTCGCAGACCGAATCGAAACTATCGAATGAGGCCAGTCGCCAGGGCCAACGACCCCGAGCGGCCGTGGCACACGTTGAACGTTGGGCAAATCAAAATGAAGTGGCTTTATCTATTTCTCGCGATGACGGCGGCCATCTTCGGGTGGCCGCCACGGGGTCACGTCGCGAATCGCGAACGGCGATGAGTTGATCAGCGACGATTCGCGGTCCCGCAGATCTTCGTCAATCGCGGACGGCAAAAGCTTTCGCTGTCCGACTCCGGACGGGCTTCAGAAATTCACGGCGAACGTGAAGACGTAGAGGCGCGGCTCGACTGTCGCGAGCTTCACGACTTCGCCGGTCGTCCAGGTCTGCACCGGGATGGGCGAATTTTCGTTCAACACATTGCGGACGTTCAGTTGCAGCCGGTAGCTGAACCCGCCGAAGGCTTTCAGCTTTCCGCGGTACCCCAGGATCGCGTCGACGTAGAACTCCTCCTTGCCCTTGTAGGCCTTGTCGAGATCGAGCACGGTCGCGCCGGCGGAGCTGGTGGCCACGCCATAGCCGATGGTCGGCTCCGCGCGCCAGCGCATCGCGCCGCCGAGATTGAAGCCTTTGAAGCGCTCGCCCGTGAAGGCGTAGTTCGTGATCAGGTTTGCGCGGGCGTTGCGGGCCGTGTCGGTCGAGCGGCCGTCCGCGGCGGAAATGAACGCGTACGCCCGGCCCACGACGTTCGCCTGATAGTATTGCGCGAGGTCTTCAGCGCAAGGCGCCGCAGACTCGGCAGACACCGCAATGCAGTCCAAATATTTCACTCTCCGCCGGCCGGTCGGCCGGTCCAAACTTGTGCGCGGGCCAAACTCTGCCCGGCCAAGTGAACCGCAGTCTTGCCGTAGGACGTGGCGCGCGGCCATATCCGGGCATGTCGCTCTGCCGCCAGCTCCTGGTCGCGCTGTCGCTGGCGGTCGGCCCGCACCTGCAGGGGGCACCGGCGACGCCGCGACCCAACATCCTGTTCATCGCCATCGACGACCTGAACGACTGGGTGATCGGCGGACGCGAGGGCATTCACGCCCCGAATCTCCGTCGGTTGATGGCGCGCGGCACGACGTTCCTGAATGCGCACTGCGCCTCGCCGTCGTGTCATCCCTCGCGCCTGGCGGTCATGACGGGGGTTCGCCCTTCCACTTCAGGGATCGATCACAACGTGTACTCGCAAAAACAAGCGTCATGGCGCACCGGACCGGAAAGCGGCACGGGCGCCCTGGCGCAGGCCGTCGTGCTGTCCCAACATTTTCGCGCGCACGGCTGGCATGCGGCTGGGACGGGGAAAATCTTCCATGGCTTGCAATGGGTCGACGGCAGCGAGAACGAACCGGAGGCATGGGACGCCTATTTTCCCAGCGCCCTCGATCAGATCCCCATGCAGGTTCGCCCAACGGATTTGCGGGAGGATTCCGTCACTGGCATCGTCGGGCAGCGGCCGATCGGCGGCGGGACGGATCGACGCGGGCAAGTCTTCGGCGCGCATCCGCTGCAGGTGCCCGATGAGCAAATGTCGGACGCGCAAGTGGCGGATTGGGCGGTGGCACAGTTGCGTTCCCGGCCGGGGGACCAGCCGTTGTTTCTGGCCGTGGGATTTTTCCGGCCGCATATGCCGTGGGAAGTTCCCGCCAAATATTACGAGCGGTATCCCCTCGAAAAAATTGTCCCACCCGTGGTGCGCGCCGGTGATCTCGACGATACGCACGGGCACAATCGCGTTGCGTGGCACGATTGGGTCCTGGCCAACGAGGATAAATCCCGGATGTGGGCGCGATTGATCCAGGGCTATCTGGCGAGCATCACCTTTGTGGATGCGCAGCTTGGGCGGGTATTGGACGCCCTGGAGGCAACTCCCGCTGCGGCCAGCACGCTGATCGTGCTCTGGAGCGACCACGGCATGCATTTCGGGGAAAAGCAGAACTGGGAGAAATTCACGCTCTGGGAGCGTTCGACGCGCGTGCCCCTGATTGTTGTCGCGCCCGGGGTTGCGCGGGCGGGCGGGCGGGTGGAAAGCCCCGCCAGCTTAATCGACCTCTACCCCACCCTGTGCGAGCTCGCCCGCCTTCCCATCCCCCGGCAATGCGAAGGCACCAGCCTCGTCCCGCAGCTGCGGGACCCGGACGCCCCCCGGGCGATGCCCGCCATCACCACCCAGACCCAAGGCAGGCAAAGCGGACACGCCGTGCGGGATCAGCGCTGGCGCTACATTCGCTATTTTGACGGCTTTGAAGAACTGTACGACCACGCCACCGACCCGGATGAATTCAACAACCTCGCCTCGGTTTCCGATGTCGCGGGGGAAAAAACGCGACTGCGCGAGTGGTTGGTGCAGGTGGGCGCTCCGCTCGATGGAAAATATCCGGGCGCAGCCGACCCCAAGCCCAAGAAAAAAAGCGCCGGGAAAAACGCCTCTAATCCTTAGAATCGACTTTCTGCCCCGCTTGACCCTCTACCCAACCGCCGCGCACGCATTGCCATGATCCGCCCCACTTCTCGTTTTCTCGCGCTCCTCCTCTGGCTCGGCCTGATACCGCTGGGCGCGGCGCCCAACGCGGCCTTGCAGGAATTGCTGAAGCGCAATCCCGCGGCGGACACGAACAAGGACGGCGTCCTGACCTCGAGGGAAATTATCAAACCGCGTTTCGCGCGTTTCTGCTGAAGCATCTCAAGCCGTAGCGCGCAGCGCGGAGTCATTGTCAGAGCAACCGTTTCAACGCGTGGCGCAGGGCAGGCCGGGCCAGACGCGCCAAGGCGGGATTGGCGTAACCCACCCACGATATCGGCGTGGTCGTGTCGAGCGGTGCGCGGAGCGGTTTTCCCTCAGGCGTCTCCACAATCCCACCCGCTTCCCGGAGGTTCAATTCGGTACAGATGTCATAGGGGTGGCAAACCAAGGCGGAGGACAACTTCAAGGCGGCAAAAACGAGCGGTCGCACATCCACAATCATTCGGTCGTGACCCGCCAACAGCTCAGCCAGCTGGCCGCCGGTCGATATATACTGGTCATCGAAGACCACGGGAGCGGCATCGCTGCGACCATGGAGCTTCAGCCAAACTTCCTCTTCTATCTGCGAGATCATGACCTTCCCGGCGGGAAAGAACCGGGCGAAACAGGCAAAGCCATGCCGAAAATCAATCGCCGTGGAAGGCGTGACCCGGAGTCGGGTGCGGCCCTTCGTGCCGAGATCCATTCGTTCCGCGACGACGCCCTCTCCCCGTATGGCACTAAACTGATCGGCACGACCTTGCTTGCTGGTCGGAAGCTCCGTCATCGCCGCAACCGTCACCTCGCCCAAATGAGTGCCGGCTCCCCGCTGCGGTGCCAGCGCCGCCAGCATCCAACCGGAACGTTTGTCATACATAAGTCCGCGAGTCCCATCGATCGGATCAAGGATGCACTTAAAGACGGTCTCCACTACTGGCGTTCCTCGCGGAATGGTCAGCTCAACCCCATCCTCGATTCCCTCCATGACCAATTGGACGGGCCACTCGCGCGGCCAATGGCGATCGAACCACTGCAGGATCGCCTCTTCCCCCAGCCGATCGATATGATATATGGTATCCGCGGTGGTGTGGGCGACGACCCGCGCGAAGTCGCGGGCCTGTCTGGCACGGGCGGCGAGCAGGGCGTCGCGGACATGGAGTTGGAGCGCGCAGAGCAACCGACGTAAGCGCCTGAGTTGAGAGGGGGTGAGCGTTCGCATGGGATTCCCCTCTCAGCCATGAAGGGAGGAAGCAATCGGCAAACTCCGAAGGGCAGGCTGCGCGCAACCTGCGGAAAAGGAACGGTCGAAAGTCGTCCGCAGCAGCGACACCACCCCCTTGTCGGACTTGCATTCCTGATACCAGCGCGGCCGGCAGGCCGCGACCGCGTCCCGCCGGGCCCGCTTCCGCGCGAGCAGCTCGCGTCCGATGACGTGGAGGTTAAACGCGAGCACGCCGTAGCCGATGTAGCGCCGGAAACCCTCCAGCCCGACGTCCAAACAACGGTTCAGCCCGTGGTGCTCCAGCGCGTTGACGTCGCTCAGCGTAGACAAGCCGCGCATTTCGAGTTGCCATTTGGTGCCTGCGACTTCGATCGGGCCGGCGAGACCTTGCAGGGCGATGAGAATAGGACGGTCGGCAGGGCCGAGTGCCCACTGGTAATTCAGCAACGTCGGAGCGAGCCCGGCGAGACCGGCGCCTTTTGGCTGGTGGCAGGCGCCGCAGATCGTCGCGTAGATGGTTTTGCCTTTTTCAAAAAGCGCCTGCTCGGCGGGCGTGAGCGCCGCGGGCTTCGCGGCGGCCGTGTAGCCGGGCTTGCCGACCCACGCGAGGAGCGGTTCGAGCCGCGTGACGAGCGACTTCGTTTTCGGATTCGCGGCGAATGCTGACAGGGCGGGCGGCGCTTCCTCGACAACGGTTCGGGAGGGGGTTGCCGCTGCGAAACTGGATTTTTTGCATTGGCTGGAGGGGAACTGGATTCTACTAGCCCGGATCGGGGAAGGGTTATTTGGTCTTTGTTCCTATCCGTCGGCCCCCAGCCCCGGCGCGCTCAGCTCGTTCGTGTCCAGCAGGCCGTCGCGAACATTGAACATGCCCGGAAATTTTTTCTCCCACCCTGCGTTCGCCTGCGGGAGGTACTGGCGGGCATTGGCTTCGATCGCTGTGATGGTCGGCACGCGGGCTTGAAAGGCCGCCGTCTGAATCAGCGCGCGGCCGGGGCAGCTCATGTCGCCGCCGCCGAGGAAAATTTTGTGCCGGCCCGCCACCGCGGCGATGAGCAGCATGTTGGTGAGTCCCTTCGGCGACTTGACCACCGCACCCGTCCAGCCGAGCTCGCGCGCCAAGAGCAGCGAGTCGACGTCGATCAGCGACTCGTCGATGATCACGGGGCAGAGCTTCGCGGCCTCGTGCATCCCGTTCTCCGGGTGCGCGCGCAAATCGCGCGCGGTCGGCTGCTCGACGTATTTGATCCGCGCGAGGCCGCCGGGGAGCTTCGCCTTCAGTGCGTGCAGGAAGCGCAGGTAGTAGTCCGCGTCCGGGCACTTTTCATTGAAGTCGATCACATACTCCCACGCGGTGACGCCGCGCCTGGCCTGCACGTCGCGCATCACACGATCCACGTGCAGCACGCGCTCGACGTCCCACGCGAGGTCCACGCCGTTGGTCTTGATTTTCAACTCGCGCAGGCCGTCGTGGGCGATCCACTCGGCCAGCGTTTCCGGCAGGCCGTCGCCGATCGGTTTCGTGAGCTGACCAGCATCGAGCGGATCGACAGCGCCGACGAGGTGGCACAGGGTCATGCGCGGCTTGGGCTGCGACGAAAGAAAATCCGCGACGTAGCGGCCCCGGAAGTCGGCGCCGAGATACCGCGAGAGATCGTGGTGCATGAACTCGGCGCCGTAGGTCAGAAAAACGCTCGTGCCGTGCACGCGCCCGAACGCGTCGTGGATCGCCGCGTCGAAGGCCGCGCCGGTCACGAGCGTGCAGAGCTTGGGTATCGGGTCCGGCAGCCGCAGCGTCGCGGACACTTCCGCCGCCGTTTGCAGATACGCCGGCGCCAGCGACACGCCCAGGTCGATGGGATCGGAAAATTCGCCGTGGCCTTCCGTCACCTTCGCGAGCGAGGCGGCGAGCGTCTTCATCGCGCTGTTCTTCGCGTCATGCGTCATCGTCTTAGACGGGTAGGAGAAGATGTGGTTGAACGGCATCGCGCCGCGGCCCGTCGCCGATTTGCCGTCGCGCGTGCGGACGACGCACTCCACGTCGAGGATCGTCGCGCGATCCATCAGCGCGCCGGCGAACTTGACGGGCGAGCGGTAGAGATGATCCGTAAAGCCGAACGTGACGCGCTCGACGCGGATATCGGTCGGCTTCCGGGACGCGACCAGCACGGTCGCCGCGCGGACGGGATTCGACATGACGCATGCGCCGGTCAGAACGGCGGCATCGTTGAGGAAACGTCGGCGGGTGATGCCAAAGACGGGGGAAGTCATAGAGCGAAAGCTATATGAACACGAATGAAGGAGGCGAGGCTCGACGGGACAACGCGGGTGGAGCGGGCAACGTGGACGAGGCGGGACGCCTCAGCCACGTTGTTCAAAACTCCACGCCGACCGAGCCGACGAACTGGCGCGGCTGCGCATAGGTGTCGCGATCGACGCGGAAGATGCGGCTCGTGAGATTCCGGATCACGAGGCCGAAGCTCGTCGTGCGGTTCAGGAGTTTCGTCCGGTAGCTCGCGTTGAAGTCGAAGCGGCTCCAGCTATTGTTCCAGCGCAGGATGTCGTTGTCGCGGCGCACCCCCATGTAGATGTAACTGAGCCCGGTGCCGACGCCCTTCAGCGGGCCCGACGAAAATTCGTAGCGCGCGTAGGCGTTGCCGGAGTATTTCGGCGCGTTGGGCGTGCGGCGGCCGAGGAGCGAGTAAGGCACGGCGGGGCCGGTATTGGCAGCGAAGGTCGTCGCGAGCGGCGAGGCGATGGTCGTCGCGTTGGCGGCGACGATTTCCGTCCGGTTGTAGAGGCCGCCGCCGCCAACTTGAAGTTCGCGCACAGGACGCATGTAGAAATCGACATCGAGGCCGCGCGCGCGCTCGGCGCCACTGAGGTCGAGGAAGCCGACCTCGCTGTCCGGATCCTCGGAGCCCTTGCCGCGCGAGATGTTCTTCTTATCGATGACGAAGTAGGCGAGGTTGATCATCACCTTCTCGCCGAAGAGATCGGACTTCACGCCGTATTCGAAGCTGCGGCCATACTCGGGCTCGAGCAGTTGGCCCCATGGTTTGGAATCGAGGTTAGGTGCGGCCAGGCCGTCCAGCTGGTAGCGATCGCGCAGCAGCGTCTCTCGGGCGGCGGTGCGGGCGGGCTGAAAGGACACGCGCGGGTTCACCGATTGCGAGTAAAGCATGTAAACGGAGACCGGATTGGTGACGCGATACGAGATGCCGCCCTGCGGCGTGGTGCGTTTGCGCGCGCCCTCGATGCTGCTCGTCGTCACACCGTCGAAGGTGATCGGATTGATGCCGGAGGTTTTAGTGCTGCTGCGTGCGCTCAAGTCGTCGAAGCGACCACCGACGGAGAGGCGCCCGCGATTCTCGTGAAACGCCGCGGCCCAGTTAGCATAAAAGGCATTGCTCATGAAACGCTGGTCGCTGACCGTGCCGTTGGGCGTAAATCGGCCGAGCGGACCCACATTACGTCTCGCATAAGCGTCGCGCGCAGCGACCGCCGCGGGGCTGTAGACATTATACCAGTAGACGATGGCGTTGGGAATCTGCGTGCTGGTGCCCGGCACGGTGTAAAAGGCACCGGCACCGAGGGCGGGGTCGCGGATCATGTCGCTGTTGGTGTTCCACACCCGATCCTCGTTGTGCTCGAAACCGGTGAGCAGCGTGTTGGCGAAGGGGCCGATTTTGAATCGCGAGACGAGGTCAATCTGGCCGTTGACGCGGCGCTCGCGGCGGTTGTTGCCGATCCAAGTGGTGCGGCGCCAGCCGGATTTGCCCGGCGTGTATTGGAGCGTGGCGAGGTTGGGATCGTAAACGTAGGGCCGGCCGTCGAGGAGGCGCGTGTCGGCGAGCGGATCGCCGGAGGCGGGAAAAGCCCCGCGGCCGATAAAATCGTAGGTGTGGCGCGCCTCGGGAAACGGATCGCCGGGAGTGTTGTCGAGGTTCCAACTATTGAGACCGCCGAGGCTCGCGACGGACGCGATGCCAGTGGCCGTCCACGGGTTGATGAGTGTGCTGCCGCCCTCGCGAATACTGGCGCGGGCGCGGCGGTGAAACGCGAAATTAAAACGCAGATCCATCGCGGCGTTCAGCCGCTGCGTGGCCTCGAGTTCCCAGACGACGGGGCGATAGTCGCGATACGACGAGGGACTGTCCTTGATGTAGCGCGGCCCGAGGTCGTTCAGATTCTGCGGGGTGTCGACGGGATCGAGTTGGTTGAACGGATAAAAATACGCGGGGTCGCCGCCACGGTTGAGCGCGCCGGTGGGCTTGCCCCCCGCGCTGCCCTCGGCGGGGCGGATGTTATCGTGCGTGTGGCTGTAGCGGACGACGAGGCTCGTGGCGGCGAAGGGCTTCCACTGGAGCATCGGCGCGAGCGACACGTGATCGAGGCTGCGCTGGCGCTCGCCTTTCTCGACGGTGTAGTAGGTCGCACCGAGGCGGTAGTTGAAGGTCTTCGCGGCGTTGATCGAGCCGGTGGTGTCGAGCTCGCTGCGGAAAAGCGCCTCGCTGCCGGCGCTGAGGCGGAGCGTGGTGGAGCGGCGCGGCGAGGGATTTTTCGTGATGTAGTTGATGACGCCGCCGGGCTGCGTCTGGCCGTAGAGGAGCGCGGCGGGGCCTTTCACAGTTTCGACGCGCGCGATGGAATTCATATCGGGCGTGGTGAGGCCGCGCACCCCGTTGCGCATGGCGGCGGAGGAGTCGAAACCACGGATGTTGGCCTGCGGAACGAATTCGTTGAACGTGCGCGCCGTGCCCGGAATCACATCGAGCACCTGATCGAGATCGAAGAGCGCGCGGTCCACCATGAGCTGCTCGGTGACGACGTTGACCTGCATCGGCAGATCGCGGATGGCGACGTTGGTGCGCGTGGCGCCGAGGGTGTTGGCGGCCTGATAGCCGCGGTCGTTGTCGGAGACGACCTCGAAGGGCGAGAGCGTGACGGTCTCGGTGGTCGTCGTAGCGGTGGGCGAAGGCTTGGGCGCGGTTTGGGCGTGGGCCGGGGCGAGGGCCGGGGCGAGGGCAGCGGCGAGCCAGCCGACGAGGACGGCAGGGAGAGCGCGGGATTTGGCGCGTGGGGTTTTCATGGATGGATTGGCCAACTTTTCAGCTTCTGTCTGAGAGGGAGTGGAGGTGCGCGTGGTGGCGGCGGGTGGTGGCGCGCGTTTGATCATCAGGGCTCCGGTGCGGGCGTCTTCGACAACGGCGAGCGCTGTGTTGGCGACGAGACGTTCAAGGGCGTCGCTGGCGTCGGCGGCCGGGATGCGGAAGGCGCGGGGGGCGCGCGTCTCGCGGGTCACCGGGGCGGTGGAGGCGGGTGAGGCGGGTGAGGCGGTTTGGGCCTGGGCCCGGGCAGAGCCGGCGACGAGGGCGGAAATCAAACAGGAATAGTAAACGGGTCGCGGGAGGCGCATGGGTGCGGCAGGGTTCCAGGACGCGGAGGATACCGGGACGAATTCACGGCGGGCAATCCGCTGGTGGGGGTTGGAACGGGAAGCGGTCAAGGTGGGGCTTTTCCTAAACGTCGCCGCAAGCGTGAGATTCCGTTATGCGATAAACGAATTGTTTTCGCCTGCACCGGCGAGGCGGCACTTGCCATGTGGGCGGGGCGATTTTATTCCTATATGGTCCACTGACCCCGGAGATGCCGCCCCAAGATTCCGAGACCACCACCTGCTTTGCGAAAGAAGTGCAGCCACACGAAGAGGTGCTGCGCAACTATCTGCTGGGCATCGCGCGGCCGGGCGATGTCGACGATCTCGTGCAGGAGAGCTACTCGCGGCTGCTGCGGTTGCGCGAGGAGAGGCGGATGCGCTCGCCGCGGGGGCTGCTGTTCACGATGGCGCGCAATGCGGCGCACGATCTCTTTCGCCGGCGCGGCACGGCGCGGATTTCTCCCGTAACGGAAATCGAGTTCCACGGCGTCTTAGATGAAAAGCCTGGCACCGCCGAGGTCGTGAGTCGCGCGCAGGAAGTCGAACTGCTCGCGGCGGCGATCGAGGTGCTGCCAGAGCGTTGCCGCGCCGTGTTCATCCTCCGCCAATTCGAAAATCTCTCCCAGCGCGAAATTGCCGCACGTCTGGGGATCGCGGAGCACACGGTGGAATCACAGCTCACGAAGGCGATGCGACGCTGCGAGGAGTACTTCGCGGCCAACGGGGCGCTGCCCGGAAAGTAATCGCCGCATGAAACCGCATCCCATCGAGCCGGAGGACGGAACGGACGACGCGCTGCGTGACACCGCGGCGCGGTGGGTGGTCCAGCGAGACCGCAAGCTCAGCGCGGCGGAAGCGACGGAGTTCGAGGCGTGGCGCGCGATCGATCCGCGGCATGCAGCGGCGTTTGAGCGTTCCGCGGCGACTTGGCGCATGCAGCGTGAAATTGGGGCGGCAGTGCGCCGCATGTCGGCGACGGAGCCGGCGCCGCGAGCGCGATGGACCTGGGCGATGGCGGGCGGGCTTGCCGCGGCGGCGGCGATGATGTTTTTTTCGGGACCGCGCGGGAGGCCTGAAGTGGAGCCATCGGTCGTTGCGGTGCAGGCGGTGAATGCGACCAAGACACGCGTGCTCGCCGACGGCAGTGTGGCGCGGCTCAAGGATGGCGCGGAGATCGCCGCGGTGTTTTCGGCGACCGAGCGGCGCGTGGAGCTGATGCGTGGTGAGGCGTATTTCACCGTGACGAAAGACCCGGATCGGCCGTTTTACGTCGAGGCAGGGAATGTGACGGTGCGTGCGGTGGGCACAGCGTTTTCGGTGCATTTCGAATCCCATGCGGTGGATGTGCTCGTGACCGAAGGCACGGTGCAAGTGACGCCGCCGGCCGGCGACGCGCTGACGTCGTCACCTATCGTGAAGGCGGGGCATCGCGTAGTCGTTGCTCGGATGGCGGAGGCGCAAACGCTGGTGGTGGTCGTGACCGCCGTGTCGAGTGAGGAGATAGCACGCGCGCTGGCGTGGAGTGAGCCAATGTTCGAACTCGCCGGTGCGAGACTCGGTGAACTTGTGGCGTCCTTTGCACAACGGACCGGACGACGCATCAAGGTCAGTGATCCTGCGCTGGCCACGGTGCGGGTTGGCGGACGTTTTCCGACGGATGATGTCGATGGGTTTTTGCGCGCACTGGAGGCGGTCTACGACGTCAAGGCGGATCGGCAGGCTGATGGCAGCGTGGTATTGCGCAGGGCGCGTTAGTGGCGCGGTGAGACAGCCACCGCGAAGTTCTTGGTTGAGGGTCGCGGCACGCCGAAAGACCGGGAAAAGTTCCTGTGGAAGTTGCTCACCGATTTGCCGGTCGCTGCACGGGCACAGGCGATCGAGAAACTCAACTGGTATGTGCTGCGCTGGAAGAGAGTCGAAGCAAATTCCTATCCGTTGAAACCATGAAGAATTCCCTGCTCACCTTCGCTTGGCTCGCCCTGGGGCTGTCTGTCATGCTTGGCGGTCAGGCCGCCCAGAACCAGGAGTTTCAGACGCTGCAGGCTCATTTCGAGCGTGTGATCAGCGCGCGGTTCCACACCCTCTTCAGCGGGATTGGGGATGTCGCGCAGTGGGAGGAACGCAAACAGCGAACCCGGTCTGCACTCGCCAGAATGTTATGGCACGACCGCCGCTGGCCCGACCGCCCGCCGCCCGCGAGGCTCACCAGGCGCGTGGAGCGCGCGGATTACACGATCGAAAACCTGGTTTTCGAAACCGCCCCCAACCTTTACGCAACCGCAAACCTCTACTTGCCGCGCGCCGGCCGGAAGCCCTTTCCCGTCATCCTCTATCAGTGCGGCCACGCCAACAAAAACAGATATGCCCGCCACGGCGCCTGGTTCGCCGCCCACGGCATTGCCGTGCTGATCATGGACAACATCGAGATGGGCGAAATCGAATTCACGCACCACGGAGTTTATGCCCACGCCTGGTTCCACTGGTACAGCCGGGGCTTCTCGCCGCTCGCGGTAGAGTTGCTGAACGCGCGCCGTGCTCTGGACTATCTCTGCACCCGGGAGGATCTCGACCCCAACCGGATCGGGGCCACTGGCAGATCCGGCGGCGGGATGACGACCTTTTTCCTGGCTGCCCTCGACGAACGAGTCAAGGCGTCCGCTCCGGTCTCCGGGACGCTCTCGACCATCGGCTGGGTCAAACAGCAGCTTTCCTCGGCGCACTGCGACTGCCAGTACCCGGTGAACAGCCACGGATTGCTCTACTCGGAGATCGGAGCTCTGATCGCGCCGCGCGCCCAGCTCTTGTGCAACGCCGATGCCGACCGTGGCTTCCCAATGGACGCGTTGAATGAGATGGCTGGTAAAATGCGCGAAGTCTATCGGCTCTACAACGCCGACGAAGCTCTGCGCACAGCCGTGACCGTCGGCGGACACGCCGACACCGAAGCGATCCGGCTGCCAGTTTACTCCTTTTTCCTGAAAGAATTTCTAGGAAACAGTTCGCCCGTGACCGCCGAAGGCCCGGTCGATGAGCCTCCGGCCGATCTGCTTGTCTGCTTCCGCGACGGGCCGCCGATCGACGAACGCTTGAGCCGGATCGACGAGGAGTTGATACCAGCTTTCGCCTTCTCCGGGGAAACGGCGTCAGCGCGGGATCGCGAAACGAGGATCGCGGAGTTGAACCGCCAATTGCGCGATGAAGTGTTCCGTTACTTCCCGAAAGACGTGGCTCCGTGGCAATCTGTCTGGAGTGAACCAAGCACTCTGCAAGGCCGGATCGTTAAGAAGGTCAGCTTCCGTTCCTTCGAAGACTTGAGCGTACGCGGCGTCTATTCGCTTCCGGCCAATCCGGCGACGCGAGCCAAGCTGCCGGGCGTGCTGGTGGTGGACCACCGCAAGGGAATTCCGATTTGGGGAAACGAGCAGCCTTTGGAGCGGAACCGCTGGGGAGACCGCGCCGTGCTGGTCATCGAGACGCTTGACCGGGGCAGCCGGGCCCTCGAGCAGAATCTCCGGAGCTTCAGCGACGACGATCCGCTGCATCACCTGAAGCGGCAGGCGATGGTGGCAGGCACGACGCTCGAAACGATGCAGGTGTACGAGGTTCTCCGCTCGCTGGAATTCCTCAGGTCTCAGCCGGAAGTTGACCCAGCGAGAATCACGATCACCGGCCGAAGCGAAACCGGCGTTAACGGCTTGTACGCCGCACTGCTGGATGGGAATGTCGAGAGAGTGGTTCTGGCCTCACCCCCGGCCTCGCACAGACAGGGGCCTCACTACCTCGGAATTCTGAGGTACACGGACATCCCTGAGGTGATTGCGCTGAGGGGGGACAAGTTGAGGCTCTATGGGGAGATTCCACCGGTTCTGCGGCTGTTTTTGGCGAAGGTGGGATTGGAGGAGACTGTGCTGGTGGCCTCCCTGGCGGACGGCCTGCGTTAGCGTCGCGAAATGCTGCGGCTGGCCGGCGTAAGAAAAACGGGCGTCGTCTATGGGAACGGGCGCTGCGCGCCTAAAGCGATGCTGGCGTTTCCGGCCGCGATCAAGATCTACGTGGCGCTCGAGCCCGTGGACATGCGCAAGCAATACGACGGCCTTAACTCCGATATGTAAACGTCCGGTCGGCGTCCCTCGGAACCTGCTTGGCGGCGGGCCGTAGGTTCTCGCGTAATGGTGACCATTACGCGAGATGCGCTCCCTCCTGGTGACGATTCTGAGCAGAGGCTACGTGACGACGGTAACGTCGGTCGCCGGGCTCCAGTTGCATGGGAGCAGCGGAGAGAGGTCCTCGCTGCTCTTCATGCGTGGAAGACGCGCGAGGATGTCGCGCAGATAGGCGAGTGGGTCCTTACCGTGCCGCTGACACGAAACGATCATCGAGTAGAGAATCGCGGACCTCTGGCCGGCGTCGGGATGGCCGATGAACAACCAGTTTTTCTTTCGGATGCAGGAGGGCCGAATCGCATTCTCGATGAGATTATTGTCCAGCCGGCTCTGGCCGTGACGCAGGTGAGCGCTCAGTGGCTCCCATTGGTTGAGCAGGTAGGCGCAGGCTTTTCCGAGCAACGACTGGGGCAGCACCCGTGTCTGCACCCAAGATGCCAGCCGGTTCAGGCTATTCATCGTGCGGACCAGCCCGTCGGGGGCCATCCGTTTTTGGGTTCGCTCGTCCGCCGAGAGCTTCTGCTCGTCCCACTCGCGCTCACGCCGATACAAGCGCGCGATGAGGCGCAAAAACGCCACGACCACGCGGGGGTTTTCGCTTTGGGCTTCGAAGAAGCCTCGACGGGCGTGCGCCCAACATCCGAGCCAGGTCACGCCGGGATGAGTGCGGACGTAGGCCGCATACGCCTCGTAACCGTCGGATTGCAGCAAACCACGGTACTGGTCGGTGAGCAGGGTCGTCAGTTCGGCATGGCGGCGCGAGAGCCTCCAGTCGAAGACGACATCACCCCCGGGCCGGCTCAACACCCACAGATAGCCCTGGAAGGTGCCGGTGCGCGGTTCATCCGGATCGTTATAACGAACCGGCGTTTCGTCCGCTTGGATATAGCTGCCTTGGAGCAACTCGGCGAGCATGCGCTTGTAAATCGGCTCGCACCATTCGGCGGTGATCCGAATCCAGTCGACCATGCTCTGTCGGCTGAGCGTCGCGCCCCAGCGCGCCGACATTTGTTCCAGGCG
>JBKJRG010000250.1:0-6516 GCA_046594805.1 Opitutaceae bacterium
CCATCCGGTTGAACAACTGCAGGCCCTCACCGTGGTGCATCCAATCGGACTGCACGATGAACTCCTTGTAATACATTCCCTGCCGCGCGATGGGCGTGTCGACGGTCTTGGCCTCGGTGTACTGCTTGATCATCCCCTCGTGCCCTTTCAGGTAAAGGCGCAGGATTTCATCGTCGGCCCCGAGCGAGTGCAGTTCGGGCCAGCCATTAAAATTTTCGAAGGCATCATCCGGCCCGTCGTTCGCGCCCCAGCGGACGAAACACTGCAGGTAGCCGCGGTCATCGAAATATTTCGCATAGAATTCGCGACACGCCGGCACGTTTTCCGCGAGGATCTGCCGCTGCAATTTCGCCCAATCGGGCGCAGGCATGGGAGTGGCGACCGGGAGCGCGGGCGCGGGTGTCGCGCCGGGAAGCGTCAAAGGAAACAGGGCCAGCAACGCGAAGACCAGGAAGCGCAGTCGGGGTGTCATGGGGGTCAATCCACGTTTCGTGCCGGCGGGCCCCGACGCGAGCCGGAACCGGCTGGACCGTCCGACCGGCGTAGCAGCAGGCGGCCCGGTCTGCTGAGGATTGGAAACCGTCAGAACACCGCAGGCAGGGACGCCTGCCGCTACGCCGGAGTCTGCTGCTCAAGGCACCTCGTAAACTTCCGGATCCAACAGGGTCGGGCTCGTGGGCGAAATCATTTTGCCTCGCCACTCCCGAAGCGGTGGGACGAAATGGCGACAGGAGCATCCAGCTTCATGTCCAATCCTGCCCCACGACCTGCCGGTGCCGTGTTCATGCGGTACGCCCGCCTTCGCCAGGCCTACGGCGGGCAGGCCCGCCCGCGCACAGCCAAGGATGAGCAGGCCCGCCCACGCATATCTTTTGACGGGCAGGCTCGCGCACTTGCATCTGACAATGGTTGAACCGAGCCGAGCGGTGTTTCTTTCGTATGCGCGCGAAGACGCGGACTCGGCGCGGCGGATCGCGGATGCGTTGCGCGCGTGCGGCGTGGAGGTGTGGTTCGACCAAAACGAGCTGCGGGGCGGGGATGCGTGGGACCAGAAAATCCGGCAGCAGATTCACGATTGCGCGTTATTCGTGCCGTTCATTTCCGGGCATACCCAGACGCGGAAGGAGGGTTACTTTCGCCGCGAATGGAAGCAGGCGGTGGAGCGACTGGAGGATATTGCCGAGGGCGTGCCTTTCGTCGTGCCGATCTGCCTGGATGAAACGCCGGAAAAATCCGCGCTCGTGCCGCGGGCGTTTCGGCAGGTGCAATGGACGCGTCTCAAAAAGGGCGATACGCCGGCCGATTTGGTGCAGCGCATCCAGCATTTGCTTTTGGCAAAGGACGGCCCGGAACCTCCTGCCGCCGTGGGCGCCGGACCTGGCGCCGGCCGGCCGGCGACGCTGGCGGCACGGCGGGCCAGGCCGGTATCGGCCAAACAGATTTTCCTGGGCGTGCTGGCGGTCCTCCTGCTCGGATTCGCCGCGTGGAAATGGCTGCCGCGACCCGCCGGCGTGGCGGCGACGGCGACGCCCCTCCCGCCGACTCCGGCCGTCGGAAATTCACCGCTGATCACCCCGAAGCTGTCCCCGCCCGCGGCGCCGACCAAATCCGTCGCCGTGCTGGCGTTCAAGGACCTCAGCGAGGACCGGAAAAACGAATTTTTCTCTGAGGGGATCAGTGAGGAACTGCTGAACGTGCTGGCGAAAGTGCCGGGTCTGCGGGTGGCCGCGCGCGCCTCGGCCTTTTACTTCAAAGGGAAGGACGTCCAAATCAAACAGATCGGGGAGGAGCTGGGCGTGGCTCACCTCGTGGATGGCAGTGTGCGCCGGGACGGCAATCGCGTGCGCATCACCGCGCAACTCATCCAGGCCAGCGACGGCTACCAGCTTTGGTCGGAACAATTCGACCGCGACCTCAAGGATATTTTCGCGGTGCAGGATGAGATCGCGGGTGTGATCGCGAAGAACCTCCAGCTCACGCTGAGCGGCGCGCGCGCGACGAAGGTGGTGAATCCCGACGCGCACCGGCTGGTGATCGAGGCGCGGCATTTCTGGAATTTGCGGACCGAGGAGGCTTTCGTCCAGGCGGACCGGGTCCTCGCGCAGGCCCTGCAAATCGATCCGCAGTTTGCCGAGGCGCACGCCGCGCTGGCCGATCTCGCCACGGTTCGTGGCTGGTATCGCCTCTTGGGGGGCGCGCCGAACGCGGCCGATGATTTCGTCCAGGCCCGGGGCGCCGTGCGCCGCGCGCAGGAGCTCGACCCCCTGTTGGCGGGGCCGTACTCCTCATTGGGAGCAGTGCTCTACAACGAAGGCCGGTTTGCGGAGTCCGACGAACAATTCCAACGCGCCTTTGCGTTGAATCCCAACTATGCACTCGCGCATCACTGGCACGCCCACCTGCTGTCGACGCGCGGCCGGCCGGACCTGGCGCTGGCGGCCTTGGAGCGCTCGCTGTCGCTCGATCCGCTGAATGCGGCCACGCTCGCAATTTATGCGCTCCATTTGGACGAAGCCCGGCGGCCGGCCGAAGCGCTCGCGGCCTGCGATCGGGTTCTCGCCATCCGCCCGCATATCTTCCTGCCGATCCAAGGGGAGCGCGCGATGGCCCTCACCCTGCTGGGTCGCGCGGCGGAGGGCGTGGAGAATGCGCGCAAGGTGGTCCGCAATCCCACGCACCAGCCGCGCTGGTGGAGCGATCCACAAGCGCTCTACTGTCTGCGCAAGGCGGGATTGCAGGCGGAGGCGGCGGACTATGCCGCACAACTCCTGCGCACACTCCCGCCGGACAGCTCCGTGCGCGGATTTGTTCTCGCGGCGCTGGACCGGCATGAGGAGGCGCTGCCCTACCTGGCGACGACGGCGCCCTCGAGTCTCACGCGCTTCTTCTACTGGCCGATGTGGGACGCGGTGCGCAACGACCCCCGTCTGCCAGGGCTGCTCGCGAAGGCAGGATGCTATGAGGAATATAAACTCGCCCGCGAAACTCTGGCGCGATCGCGGAAAGCCGGCGACACCGGGCGCACCCGGGACCCAGGACCGCCCGCCAAAACATCGACGGCGAAGTGACAGCGGGCGGGGGCGGGCAGAATCAACACCCAACGTCATTGGGCTTTGGCATAGATGGCGGGCCGCCTCCGCGCATGCTAGCCCAGACGGGGCTGGCCGCGAAACAGGAGGAAAAGACCGGCTCCATGGCGATCCTGCCGGCCGCACGCGCCAACGGGCGCGACCCACCTCCGCCTTCAACCGGCGCCTCTTCCGCTCCCGCTAAAAAAACACCGAAGCCAACCCACCCTGAACCCACCATGAACCGAAAAAATCCTCTCGCCATACTCGGCACCCTCCTCGCCGTTGTCCTGGCTCCCGGTCAGGCTGCCGAATCCGGCACCGCCTCCTCCAAGAAGCCCGAAGAAGCGGTCGTCCTCAGCCCCTTCGTCGTCAGCAGCGAGAAGGACATCGGCTACGCCGCCACCAACACCCTCGCCGGCAACCGCCTCAACACGTCCGTCAAGGACATCGGCGCCTCGATTTCGATCTACACCAAGGAGTTCTTGAACGATCTCGGCGCGACCAGCGCCAATGACTTCCTCATTTACGCCACCGGCATGGAAGCCGCCGGAGCCCAGGGGAATTTTTCGGGCGCCACGGCGGACATCAACGCCCCGCAGGTCACCGGCGACAGCGTGCGCACGTCGCCACAAAATGGGACGCGCACGCGCGGCTTGTCGGCGCCCAACTACACGCGCGGCTACTTCACCACGAGTATTCCGATGGACTCGTTCAACACCGAAACGGTGACGGTAAACCGCGGGCCGAACGCCATCCTGTTTGGCGTCGGCAGTCCGGCGGGCGTGATCGACACTACGCTCCTTGCGGCCGATCTCCGCCGCAACCGGAACAAGGTCGAGTTTCGCTACGGCAACAACGACAGCTTCCGCAGCTCGCTCGACTTGAATCGCGTCCTCATCCGAAATAAACTCGCGCTGCGCCTGGCGGCGGTCGACGACAAAGAGGAGTTCAACCAGCGCCCCGCCTTCGAGCACAAACGGCGGATTTATGGCACCGTGACCGCCAAGCCGTTCCGCTCGACCACGGTGCGCGGCAGCTTTGAGACCGGCAACACCCGCGCCAACCGCCCGCTGAGCGTGCTCCCTTTCAACAGCATCTCGGACGCTTGGTATGCCGCCGGCCGGCCCACGTTCGACTGGACTTTCTACGACGACCCCGCCCGCAATCCCAACGCGGCCAATCAAAACGCCGGCAGCTTCCAGGGCTTCTTCTTCGGGCAAAACGAGTTTTTCGACCATGTTGCCGTCGTCTACTCCCGACCCGACGCCACCGCCCCGGACCTCTCGTTCCGGAGCGTAACCCAGAACACGTCCGGCACCGTCGCCAACGCGGTGCGCAACTCCCTCTTCCATCCGCTCGTCAACCGCGACTTGAGGCCCGACAGCATTGCAAGCCTCAGCACGCTTAATATCGGCCAGATGAACGCCGCCTTTTTCCCGGACGGGAAACAGCCCGCCGGGATCAAGATGCAGGGTTTCACCGATTTCAGCGCCTTCGCCTTCGATCGTCGCATGCTCGACGAGACCTCCCGCCAAGGGGACGGCTTTCGCACGTTCAACGTCGCGATCGAGCAGCTGGCGTGGAAGGACCGGCTCGGGATCGAGCTGGCCTACAATACCGAGCGTTACGACCAGCGTGGGAAAAACGCCTTCTTGCAACAGAACAACGGCAACCACGTCAGCATCGATGTCAGCGTCACTCTCCCGAATGGACAGCCCAACCCGAACGTCGGCCGCCCCCGCCTTATGGCTGGCTCGACCAACTGGTCCAATAGTTTCACCGACCGGGAGAGCGTTCGCACAACCGGATTCCTCCGCTACGACTTCAAGGACGCCAGCCCTCGCCTTGGGCGGTGGCTCGGCCGTCACAGCCTGACCGGCCTTTTCGAGCGTAACTCCGTGGACGTGGTCAACTATGGCACTCGCCTCGCCTCGTTCGGGGCGGTCGGAGACGCGCTCAACCCCACTCCCAGTGCCTTCAATCGCCAACCGCGCGTCTTGGTTTACGTTGGCGATTCGGTGCTCGACGGTCGCCCGCTCACGCTCCAATCGATCCGGATTCCCGCGCTCAAGGACGGCCTAACGGTTCCGACCACCTATTTCGCCGCTCCGGCAGGTTCGACCGCCCAAGGCGATTTCGTGGTCGTTCCCACAACGCTCAGGGAAATCAACAACGGGGGGAGCACCAGCCGCGAAGTGATCAAGTCCCAGGCCGCCGTGCTCCAAAGCTACTGGCTCGGCGAACACCTCGTGACGACCCTCGGCTGGCGCCGCGATGAGGACTACTTCGCCAACCGGGCGATCAGCTTCGTCCCGGCCAATCCCACCAAGGTTCACTACGGTTTCGGCGACTTCACTTTCCCTTCTTTGCCGCCTCCCGCCGCCGCCAAGGAAGTGAAAACCTACAGCGCCGTCCTGCGCTGGCCGCAGAAGCTCCTGCGCCTGCCGCTGGGCGCCGATGCGAGCGTGTTTGTCAACCGCTCCGAGAATTTCACCCCGCTCGGCTCCCGAGTAAACGCCTATGGTCAGCCCCTCGCGTCGCCCCAAGGCAAGACGAGTGAGTATGGCCTGAACCTGTCGTTTCTCAATGACCGGTTCAGTCTGCGCGTGAATCGGTTCGAGACCCGCGTCGAGGGCCAGACCTTAAACAATGTGGCCTTCGCCCAAGCCATCAACAACGCGGTGCTGCAGAACACCGGCTTCTGGGCGACGGAGCAAAACATCAATCCGGGCATCGACCGCTCGGCCGACATCGAACTCATGTATAGTGTGCTCCCGCCCAATTTCCGCGAACTGATGCAGTGGCGGATTTCCGGCACGGCGGCCCAGCAGAATCTCTCGCCCACCCACACCGTCATCAGCGGCATCGCCGACACCACCGACTTCACCGCCAAGGGCACCGAAGTAGAATTCACGTTCAACCCGAACCGCCAGTGGCGGATCCTGGCCAATGTCGCCCACCAAGAAACCATCCAGACCAACACCCTCCCCGGCGCGAAGGAATTCATCAATCGCATGATGCCTGTCTGGAACCAACTGCGCGGCGTCCCCCGTAACAATTATCCGGACGGTTATGTGCCCGGGACCCCGCTGCCCTTGAACGTCCTGACCTTCGGCCAATGGCTCGACACCGTCGTGCTCATCCCCTTCGCCACGGCAATCGCCTCCGAGGGCTCGGCGAGCGCCGAGCAGCGCAAATGGCGCGCCAACCTCGTCGCTAACTACGAGTTTGCCCGCGACAGCCGGTTGAAGGGCTGGAGTGTCGGCACCGGGGTGCGCTGGCAGGACAAGCTCGGGATCGGTTACCCCGTCAGCCGCAATCCCAACGGCAGCGTCAACATCGACATCCAGCACCCCTATTATGCCCCGGCCGAAACCAATGTGGATCTATTTTGCGCGTATACCCGCAAGATTTTCGGCGATCGCATCGGATGGAAGGCGCAGCT
>JBKJRG010000371.1:0-4415 GCA_046594805.1 Opitutaceae bacterium
GTTGAACGGCCGGAGGTGAAACTGCGTCGCGGCGGCGAGCAGCGCCACGGGCTCGCGTAGTCGCGGCCAGAGCTGATCGGGCGCGAGGTGACGCACGACGGCGAAGTGTGAATGATCGAGGCAGAGCGGCAGCGTTTCGCCCGTGGCGTCGCGGTAGGCGCGGGCGAGTGCGAGCGTGGCTTCGGGCGTCTCGGTAAAGGTGTCACGGTGAGTCTCGATGGCGAAGGGCAGTGCGTGCCGGCGGGCGGCCGCGCTGATTTTGCGACTGACGGCGACCGCCGTGCGCAGCGGCGTATCGAAATCGCACAACTGCACATCCATCGCTTCAGCCCCGAGCGCCCGGGCAGAGGCAAAGGGCGCGGCGCAGTCCGCGTCCGCACCCAGACTGGTGACCGCGAGATAGCGCAAGGCACCGCGAGCGGCCAGCTCGGGACGCGGCGGTGAGAACACGCCATCGAAACCCGCGGCGCGAATCGCGGAGAATTTTTTCTGCCACGACCATTCGCGCCCCTGCGCGGGATACTGGCGGAGTGTCCACAGCGAAGCGAACAGCCCCAGGACCCGGGGGTCTTTTTGGCGGCCGCTACGATTTTGCATAGAACGCCAGCTTTTCCTCGTCCACCTCGACTCCGAGCCCGGGCTTGTCCGGCACGGTGGCGAAACCGTCGCGGACTTCGATCCGGGTCGTGAACAGGTCGTCGCGAAACGGATTTTCCACGCGATCTAATTCCAGCATCGGCGTCTCCGTGCTGCGGGCCCAGGACGCGTCGGGCAGCAGCGAAAGCAAATGCGTCGATGCCGCAATCACCAGCCCGCCGGCCCAGCAATGCGGCATGCATTGGATACCCCACAAGCGCGCGAGCTCGGCCACAAACAGACATTCGCCGATGCCGCCCGCCAAGGCCACATCCGGCTGCACGATGGCCATGGCGCGCCGGGCGATCGCCTCCTTGAACAGCGCGCGTGACGTCAGGCCCTCGCAAGCGGCAATCGGGATGTCCAGTTTGCTAGTCAGCACTTCGTAACCGGCATGCGAGGTCGAGCTCTGCGGCATCGGCTCCTCAAACCAATAGAAGCCGAGTTGCTCCAGTTCGCGCCCCATTTTCATCGCCGTGCCGAGTGCGTAGGCGCCGTTGCCGTCCGCCATGAGTTTGACGTCGGGCCCGACTTCCTTGCGCACGGCGGCGGCCGCCGCCAGGTCATCGCGAATGGACTGGCCGCCGATACGCATCTTGAGCGCGCGGAAGCCCTGCCCGACGAGCTCAGCGGCTTCGCGCGGGTAAAACTCGACCGGCTTTTCTCCTTCGATGTAGTTCATGGCCGAGGCATACGCCGGGACCCGCGACCGCAGTCGACCGCCATAGAGCTCCGCCACCGGCATCCCCAGCGCTTTGCCGCGCAAATCATCGAGCGCGATATCGACGCCGCCCAGCGCCACGCCGTTGCCGAAGTTGGCCCCCCAGAGATCCTGCCAAGTCGCTCGATGCGTCCGCGGATCGCGACCAATCAGGATCGGCGCATATTGCTCCTCAATCACGTTGCGCACCCCGGCAAACGCCACTGTCTCGCCCCACCCTGATACGCCCTCATCCGTCTCGATCTTGACGATCAACGTGGTCCGCACGCGGTAAAGAAACGTCGACGGGCCGCTCGCGCGCGACATCGGGTGCTTCAACAGGAAAGTTTTGACGGCCGTGATCTTCATGGTGCGAAAAATGTTTGCGCGAAAACAACGCGTGGGCGACGCAGAGGGCTCTCAGTTCGCGGGGTCGCGCGACTCGATCGTGCCGGGGAAGCGCATCTTTATCCCATTCTCGCCGGTCACGCCGACGATTCGCCCGCCGACGGACAGGAACCGAGTGTCGGCCAGCCCGGTGGGCAATTGGCCGACGAGGGAGGTCTCTCCTGTGCGCGGATTCAAATCGAGGATTCCGGTTTCGAACTTGTCGGTGTAGCCACCGTTCACGAGGAAGCGGTTGCCGTCCACCCAGCCGCACGCGCCGCGGCTGGGGACAGGGAGCCGGCCCAGGACGGACCATTCGTTGGTGGCCGGGTGGTAGGCGAGAATATCGTCCAAGTTGCGCACGACGCCGTTTTCCGGCGTGCAACCTCCCGCCACGATAATCCGTCCACCCACGCCGCCAACCGCCGCGCCAAACCGAACGGGTCCCGGCATGGGCGCCCGGGATTCCCAACCGGCACGCGGCTTCGCGGACCACACGGTTGACGTGGCCGTGTCGAATTCGGTCCCCTTCCCCGCCAAACCACCCAGGAGATAAATCGTGCCATCAAGCACCACCGTCGCCGACGAGCGCCGCGGAGCGGGCAGATTCATCTCCGGCAGCGGCTGCCAGGCGCCGCGCTGGAACGACCAGGCCGAAGACTCGGCCGTCCCGTCGGCCCCCCCTCCGAATACATAGAGGGTGTCGGCGAGCGCCACCGCCGCCGCGTCGCCGCGCGGATGCGGCAAGGGCGCTGCGGCTTCCCACCGATTCGCGCGGGGGTCGAACGAGTCCGCCTGTTCGCACCAGAACTTCCGGCCATCGCGCCAATAGGTGCCGCCGGCCACCAGTAACCGGCCGTCCACCACTCCCGCGGCGCAGCCCGCGCGCGGCAGCGGCAGCGGTGCGAGTTGTTTCCATTGTGAGAGATCGGTTTTAGGCATGGGTTAGGATCGGGCTGATACGTTCAGCTGAGGGTCTTCATCGGCCCGTATTTCCTGACAGAGTTGTTCACCAGCCAGAGAAATAATGCGCACAGGACTGCGCCGAATCCCGCGAATGTCAGGATCAGGTTGATGCCGATTTTCGCGTCGCGCAAAGCGCCGACCCCGTAGACCGCCAGGCCTCCGCTGACGGCGGCGCAAAAATTGAGCACGCCCATGGCGGTGGCGCGATAGCGCGAGTCCACCACCAGGCAGATTATCGGCATCATGTTCGCTCCCAAGAACCCCATGGCCAAGCCCCACAGGCTCAGGCTCACGAGGGTAAAGACAATCATGGGGAACCAGCCAGTCATCCAGAACGCTGGCGCTGCGCACACAATGGCCAGCGCGGGAATGATGATCCGGGCGCGAGGGTTGACCAAGCTCCGGCGGTCGGTCCAGAAACCGCCGGCTAGCAGCCCGATCGTCTGCGCCAGATAGAGGAAACCGAGGGCGGAAAATCCTGCCGCCCCCTGCCCCATTTTAAACTGCTCCCTCATCTGCGTCGGCATCCAGCCTATGATCATCCAACTGACTGCGCCCTGCACGCCCACGCAGGCCATCATGGCGTAGAAGGCCCCCGGCTGTGCCAGGCTCCGCAGGGCCTCGCCGAGACGAATAGCCGGCAGTGCGCCGCCTGCGGCCGGCTCACCCACGCCCTCGCGCGGCGGATCCCGCAGGGTAAGGCAGAGCAAAACGCCGAGCGCGAGGTTGGGCACGCCGATGATCATATAGGCATGGCTCCAACCGTATTCCGCCGCCAGCCAGCCGCCCACGCCGCCGA
Organism: Opitutaceae bacterium; assembly: GCA_046594805.1. Lineage (GTDB taxonomy): Bacteria > Verrucomicrobiota > Verrucomicrobiia > Opitutales > Opitutaceae > ER46. Next base: position 3,489 of record JBKJRG010000371.1, read on the forward strand.
GCGCCGAGCCGGCGACCATCCCGGTCACGTGAATGCCCGCCGCCAGGGCGCGGGTCGGCCCGCGGTGAAAGTCGATGATCAGGGCGACGGCGGCGGGAATGTAGCAGGCCTGGCTCAGACCCAGCAGGGTGCGCAGGACGAAAAATTGCTCGAAGGTCTTCACGTAGGCCGTGAGCCAGGTGATCACCGACCAGGCAAACAGGCTGATGATGATCACGAGGCGGCGGCTGAACCGATCCGCGAAAAAACCCGCGAAGGGACTGGCAAAGGCGTAAACCCAAAGAAACCCCGAGGTGAGCAGCCCGAACTGCGCGTCGCTCATGGGAATCTCCTCCAGGATCGATCCGCGCATCGTCGTCAGCATCGTGCGCGTGAGATAATTGGAGGCGGCCGCCATCCAGAGCACCGCCACCGCCGTCCACGCCACTGCTGCCAGCGGCGAGCTTACGGATACGGGATTCACGATTCGTGCCGGCGTGGTCATGGTGGATTCGTCAGGAGTGCGGCGGTCAGTAGCCCAGCCGCTTGTTGGCCACGTTGAGCAAGGGGAGACCTTGGTGGAACCGCCGAAGATTTTCAGTGAACAGGGAAATCATAGCCGGCCAGAAACCCTCGTAGGCACCCGCGATGTGCGGCGACATAATGAGGTTGGGCACATCGTAGAAAACATGGTCGCAGGGTGGCGGCTCCTGCACAAAGCAGTCGACCGCCGCCCCGGCGATATGCCCGTCGCGCAACCCGTCCGCCAGCGCGGCCTCATCCACAATGCCACCGCGCGAAATGATGATAATCCGCGCGCCTTTTCTGAGCAGCGCGAGTTCCGCCCGGCCGATCATCCCGCTCGTGGCGGGAGTGAGCGGAACCGCGACGACGACCACGTCGCACAGCGGAAGCATCTCGCACAGCTGCGCCGGCGAAAACCAGCGC
>JBKJRG010000445.1:0-6907 GCA_046594805.1 Opitutaceae bacterium
TCCCCGCACGCGACGGCGTGCGTAAATCACCTTTGTTCGGGCGCGAGAACCGCGACGGCATGGCGGCAAGCGCCAGCCCTACCACAGCCAATCCCATCCGCTACCCCAGCTTTTTGACTCCGACGGCGGATCCAAAAGGGCCGGCGATCGTCTGCTGCTGTTGTTGCTGCTGCTGCCGCCGCGCGGCGCGCCAGCTTTCGCGATGCTTCCGAATCCAGTCGAGTAGCGCGCGCTCGAAGCCGATGTCAAAACCGAGACGCTCGGACTCGAGCCACTTGTGCTTCAGAATCTCCTCCCGCTCGGCGAGGAACTCCTGGTAGAGGCTGGACTGCTTGACGAACTCACGGGACGTCAAAGGCTCTTGAGCAGGATGAGTCATGCAGCGCACCTCTAAATGAGTGCGGGGCGGAGGGCCTGTCAATGCCTGCAATTTTTCCTAACTGTCACATCCGCTGCGGTGTCCGGGCGGAGAGCCGCTCGAGCAGCGTTTCGGCGATGTCGCGGAAGACCGCGGCGGCCGGGCTTTGCGGCGAACTCACCGTGATCGGTTCGCCGCTGTCGCCGCCCGCGCGAATTTCCGGAAAGAGCGGCACTTGCCCAAGCAAGGTGGTGCCGAGTTTTTCCGCGGTGAGAATCCCGCCCCCGCTGCCAAAGAGCAGGTGCTGCTGGCCGGCCGGATCGGTGAAGTAACTCATGTTCTCCGCGACGCCGAGGAGCGGCACGTTCACCTTTTGAAACATCAGTCCGCCCTTGCGCGCGACGTTGGTCGCCGCGGTCTGCGGGGTCGTCACGATCACGGCGCCGTCCAGCGGGAGGGTCTGGACCAGCGAGAGCTGCGCGTCACCGGTGCCGGGCGGCAGGTCGACGAGCAGGATGTCGAGCTCACCCCACTTCACGTTCTGCACGAACTGTTGAATGGTCTTCATGATCATCGGGCCGCGCCAGACCACCGGCGTGTTGTCGTCGACGAGGAAACCCATGCTCATGACCTTGACGCCGTGACGTTCCATCGGGACCAGCATCGCTTCCGCGCCCTCGCCCTCGACCGCGGGGCGGCCTTGCAGGCCCATCATCAACGGCACGCTCGGACCGTAAATGTCGCAGTCCATCAGCCCGACCCGGCCGGTCCGGCCCCGGAGCGACAGGACCTGCGCGAGACCGCAGGCGAGGTTGACCGCGAAAGTGCTCTTGCCCACGCCGCCTTTGCCGGACGCGATGGCGACCGCGTGGCGGATGGTCTTCGGGGCGCCGGCATTGCCGCCCAGGTTGCCGCCGGACGCCGCCCCGGCGGGGGGCGCTTTGGCCGGCGCCACCGAGATTTCGACAATGATCTCCTTCACTCCTGGCACCCCGCGCAGCGCCCGCTCCACGTCGGCCTTCAACTGGAGGGGCGTCTTCGGATCGCTGGTGGTGATCGCGAGCGCGACCTTGACGGTGCCGTCGACGAACCCCGCCGTGCGCACGAGCCCGAACGACACGATGTCGCGGCTGAAGCCGGGGTATTTGACCTGCTTGAGATGCTCCTTGATTTCGTCGGATGTCACGTGGGTGCGATTGTCAGCAAATTAGAGTTGTTATGGCGCGCGCCGGAGCAAATAGAAATGCCGTCGCAGACAGGGGTTTGTCAGCGCGAGGATGGAAGGAGTCGACTGCTCCAGCGGGAGAGCTGCTGGGGTGGCACGGCGCGCCGGTTCGCGCGGATAAGTTTCCTGGGCATCCTGCGGCTGGCTGCGTCTCCTTCTCCCATGCAAAATTTTCTCCGCCTGTTCCTGTTCAGTGGCGTGATGACCCTCTCCTGGGCGGCCACGCCCCCGTCCGCGGTCCCGCGCAACATCGGTCCGATCAATGTCGAATACGACAACCGGATGATCAAGGTCCGCGTGTCCGGGAACACGGCCGAGCTGGACGCGCTCGCGCGGCTGGCCTTCGGTGCGCACGGCCGGTACTTCCTGGCGGACGGCGGGCATGCCTACGACATCAAGTTTTCGGCCGCGGGCGCGAACCAGGTGCGGGTCGACCTCACCAAGGGCGGCGCGGCTTTCTCCTCGGACACCGCCAACGGGACCAGCCTGCGGCAGGCATTGCTGCGGGCGGCGGACATCGCGGTGACCAAGACCAACGGGCAGGGACTGCGGGGCTTTTTCGCCGCGCGCCTCGCCTTTGTCGGCGAGCGAACGGGCAAGAAGGAAGTTTATGTCTCGGATCTTTTCCTCGGCGAAACCAAGCAGATCACGACCGATCGTTCCCTGGTGTTGAAGCCTCGCTGGTCGCCGGACGGTGGGCGGCTCCTGTTTTCCAGCTTCTTCAAATCGGGCGGCGCCGACATTTTTCAATACGATCTCGGTAGTTTTCAACGGACCATCTTCGCCAACTACAAAGGGACGAACATGGGTGCACGTTACAGCCCGAACGGGCGGCAGATCGCGATGGTCCTGACCGGTGAGGGCGCCCAGGAGATCTACGTGGCCCCGGCCCAGGGCGGGAACAAGCCGGCGCGTCTGACGCGTTCGGAAACGGTGAAGTCCTCACCCGCGTGGTCGCCGGACGGCACGCAGCTGGTGTTCGAAATGCAACCGGGCCCGCAGCTCTATGTGATGTCGGCCGCGGGCGGCACGCCGCGCCGGGTCTCCGGCAGTTTCGGCTACATGGCCGAGCCCGACTGGAGCCAGGCCAGCAACAAGATCGCGTGCACGGTGCGCACCGCGGGCGGGAAATTCCAGATCGCGGTCTGCGATCTCGCGGGCACTGCGACGCAGGTTTCCAAGGCTAATTTCGATGCGATCGAACCCAGCTGGCTGGCGGACGGCCGCCACCTCGTCTACACCGCGCGCGATCGCACCACGAGCGTGGTGTGCATCCTCGACACCGAGACCGGCAAGAGCACGCCGATCACCCAGGGCTTCGGCGCGGCGATGCAGGCCAGCGTGTGGACGCCGTAATTTTCGCGCGGCGCGAAAATTAGTGGCTTCGGCTTCCCGCCGAAGATCCGCGGCTGGAAACGGCAGCCCCGACGCGTTACATCGTCGCAGCCTGGAAATTCTTCTCGGCGGCGTCCCAGTCGACCACGTTCCACCACGCGGTGACGTAGTCCGGGCGGCGGTTCTGGTAGTTCAGGTAGTAGGCGTGCTCCCAGACATCCAAGCCGATGACCGGTTTGCCTTCGATTCCGGCGACCGCCTTGCCCATGAGCGGGCTGTCCTGATTCGCGGTCGAACCGATGGCGAGTTTCTTGTCGGCGCCGACGTAGAGCCACGCCCAGCCCGAGCCGAAGCGCGTTGCGGCGGCCTTGGCGAACTCGGTCTTGAAATTCTCGAACGACTGAAACGTGGCGTTGATCGCCTCGGCCAGCTTGCCTTTGGGCGCGCCGCCCTTGCCCGGGCCCATGATGGTCCAGAAGAAGGAGTGGTTGCTATGGCCGCCGGCGTTGTTGCGGATCGGTCCGCGAATGTTTTCCGGCACCTTGCTGAGGTCCGCGATGAGGGCGTTGACGTCGAGATTGGCGAGCGCGGGCTGATCCTTCAGCGCATTGTTCGCATTCGTCACGTAAGCTTGGTGATGCTTGCCGTGGTGGATTTCCATCGTCTTGGCATCGATGTGCGGCTCGAGGGCATTCTGGGCGTAGGGCAGTTTCGGAAGTTCGAAGGGCATGGGAGGCGGTGGTTGGCGATTGTGGCGTGATGCCTGAAACTGGAGCGGAGGGAAACTCATGCAGTGGGATGCGGTTAGGTCAACTGCCCGGATGGGAAATACCGGTTTCCGGTCTCCGGTTTCGAAAAAATGCCTGCAACAATTCGCGGCATTCGTGCTCGAGTACGCCGCCAGCCGTGAGTTGGACGTGATGATTCACCCGCGGGAGATCGTTCAAATTGGTGGCACCACCGAGGCAACCCATCTTCGGGTCGGGGACGGCGTAGCACACCCGCTTCACGCGCGACATGAGCATTGCCCCGGAGCACATCGGGCAGGGTTCCTTGGTGACGTAGACGGTCGCGCCTTCGAGCCGCCAGTCGCCGAGCTTGGCCGCCGCCTGAGTGATGGCGAGGATCTCGGCGTGCGCAGTCGGGTCGCGGGCGCCTTCCACCGTGTTGTGTGCCGACCCAAAGATTTCCCCGCCAATTTCGATCACGGCGCCAATGGGAACCTCGTCACGGCGCCAGGCGTCGATCGCCTGGTTGAAAGCGAGGCTCATGAAAAACTCATCGTTGCGCACGAGCTGCGACGGAAACCGTTTCTCGAAAGGGCAGGGCAGCGGCGTGGCGGCGGGGTCGGACATGTTCACAGGCGCAGCAGGTGGTGGGTCAGGTTGAATCTGGGGAGCGGTTTACATGCGTGTTACCTTGGATTCAGACTTTATGCGTCTGAATAGCGGCCGTTGCGGTTCAATTGTTGAATCCGTCAGAATCGAACAAAGCTCGCAGCGGTCTGAGCGGCATTTCTGCGGTTTCGTCCGATGACCGGACCGCACTCCAGCAACGCGCTTCTAAACCGCCAAGGGTTCCGCGTTCGCGGGAACGTACCGGGTATTCCGGAGTAATTCCGGCGATACCCCTTGGATTCGCGCCTTCTTCATCAAGACATCAATTCCAAATTCCTTCACCCCTGCCAACTCGACACCAACAACCGTACCGTTTTCAGTAAGGTCCATCGTCGCCAAACAGCGGTTGACGTTCACGACGACGGTCTTGAACACCTTATCTTTCGAGAACCGGATGTATGCGGCGTGTGCGGCAGTATCCATCTCCACAATTGGAGGATTCTTCGATTCGACGTGAATGATGTTTTTATGGCCGGATCTCATTTTCCCAGAAAACGGTGATAACGTAAGCGTGCTTGCCAGCAATTTCGGCAGAGACAAACAATTTTGCCACTCCGATCGATTTCGAGTGAAGATAAACCTTTCCTCCATGACTTCCAGCGTATTGGAACGTTTTCCTGTGTGGGTCGCAAAGCGTTGAAGTGGCATCTGCTTCCAAGACGTTGCGTTCCGCCATCCTCTTCCGCGCGTGCGGCATGAAGTCGATCTTGTCAAAATTCGGCATAAAGGACGGCGTTAGGCGGCCTCAGCGACGGTGGCATCAATCAGCGCCCCGACGTCGGACATTTCCCAAACGCGGGTAGAAACGCCAGCCGCCATCGCGGGCGTGCAACTCAAGGTCTGATGAATCTTTGCTAATTTGGGGTAGTAGCAGAAGAACAGCGCAGATAAGCCTTGTGACCGTCCAGTGGTGAGCAGCACAGGTAGTGGGTCAGTTTGAAATCAGGGCCGCAGCGCGAGAACGGCGGAGAATTTATTTTCCGCTCCCTCTGGGAGTAGAAGCCTGCGGGCGTCTGGATTTATCCAACCAATCGCTTCGAGAAGTTGGTCGTAATCTGTCTGGAGGTTGGGGCGGTTCCATATCCTGCGAAAATGGAATATGCGGTTACGAAGCGACCTGATGCTTTCAAATCGTTGCGATGCGTTACCCCGGGTTCGTTGCGACTTAGCCAACCCCGGAAGAATTTGAGCGGCGATATTATGGAAAAGCGGCTCGTTTCTACTGTTAAAAAAACTGGTCCAGAATCCAAAGCCCATTTCTTGGACCATCCGCGCCTGGGTGACGGGACGAGCCCGGCTCGTTAGAAATTCGTGGGAGTCGGCTACATCCTTCTGCTCTTTCTCACGCAACCATCCGGGAATTTTGGTAAGCCAGTTGCCGTCTTTGACCCTCAGGGCGATCGCTTGATCAAGGCCGTTTCGCAAAGTTACCTCAAGAGTGCGAAGGGGACCATAGAAGTGCTCGCAGATCACCGCGTTCCATTGGTAACGCTCGAACGCTTTCTCGTCCGATTCATTCGGCTGGATTCGATGTGACTCAAACCGTTCACGTGATAAGGCTTTCTTAATCAGTTCGAAATCCTGTGCTTTACTTTGCGCAGAAATAACCGACTGTTGCGCCACTGTCCGGGGGCCATTCCTAGCGTCAGTGGTGTTCATTCGCTGCTGATGATGAATCCCCGGTTTTTTCTTTTTCTGGTTATGCCGCCTGAGCCTCGGGCATGTTGAGTAAAGCAACGATGTCGGCAATCTCCCAGACGCGGGTTGAAACCCCAGCTTCCATCGCTGGCGTCACGCGCAAGGTCTGATGCACGCGGCAAAAATTGTAGAAGCAGAAGAACAGCGCGAGCATGTGTTCGTGATTCTCAACCTTCTTGCTGAACGCATTCGTCAGGCGGGTAAACCGGCGATTGCCCATGCGGATCGTGAGGTTGTGACGCTCAACGAATGAAGTCGAAACGTGCGCCTTCTCCGGCTTGCCGGAAACGACGGCTTGGCGGCTGCCCATGCACTGCGCGGGTGAATAGCGCGCTTCGGTCTTCGGGCCTTCGCCATAAATCTTGATGAGCTGCGCGTAATCGACTTCGCCGCCAAAAGCATCGTCAACGGCAATCAGGTAGGGCTTATGCCCGTCGGTCGTGAGTTGCACGCGATGCGCGAGCCGGGCCGCAAGGTCGTGCATGAAGTGGTAAGCCGCGTCAGCGTCGCGCGTGCCAACGTACCAGCAGGGAATGAGCTTGGTTTCCGGGTCAATCGAGGTCCAGGTCCAGCAATCGCCCCAACCTTTTTCCCGTCCTTCCTCCGTCGTGTTCTTCTCTTTGGACCCTACGAAAGACCAGACTTCATCGCACTCGATGCGCTTGCAGGACAGGCCACGAAACGCGCGGTCCTGATAGATTGAGCAAGCACGGCCAACGTCCGCGAGTAGCTTGGTCACCGTGTTCTTCGCGATGCCGGTCATGCGGACCGTGGCGCGGATGCTGTTACCCTCCACAAGGCAGTTGATGACCTGAGCGCGCTTGGCAGGGGTAAGCTGGTTCATGGGCTTAAGAGTTACTTGGGCACTGAATCAGTCAAGCATTATAGGTCAGT
>JBKJRG010000607.1:0-3528 GCA_046594805.1 Opitutaceae bacterium
GCCCTACCACGGAGGACGGGGGTCGTTTCATGTTGCCCGGAGACTCGCCAACGCGTCACGACCGCGTAACAAACGCGCATGGCGAAATCCGAAAACCTGCCCGCGCTCCCCACCGAACCCCGGCCCGGACTCTACCGCCATTACAAAGGAGCGCAGTATCGGGTCATCGGACTCGCGCGGCATTCAGAATCGCTGGAACCGCTGGTGGTCTACCAGGCGCTTTACGGCGAACGCGGCCTCTGGGTGCGACCGGTGGCCATGTTCATGGAGTCGGTGCGCCCCCCGGATTCGTCGGCGGTGCCGCGTTTTACGCGGGTGGGAGAATAGGTCGTGTCTTCCAATTCGGTTTTCGTAGGCAGCGAGCTTGCTCGCGCTCGGAGCGCGGCAGCAAGCTACCTACCTACCGGAAATCCCGGACCCGCCCGCCCGCCCGTTACCCAATCCAAGGCCCGACGATGGGGGTCTGCCTGTTACATGTTACAACCACCCCGAACCATGGGCCTTGTAACAGGTAACAGGCTGACCCCATCGGATCGCTCGGACCCCATCGGATCGCTCGCCACCCGATTCACCTGCGTTTTCGTCTTTTAACACGGGGCCCGCCTCGTCACGGTTGGCGCGATGCGCGTTCTCGTGGCGTTCGATAAATTCAAGGACTCCCTCTCCGCCCGCGAGGCGTGCGAGGCCGCATCGCATGCGCTGCGCGAGCGGCATCGGGACTGGACGGTCGATTCCTGCCCGCTGGCCGATGGGGGCGAAGGGTTCACCGAGATTCTAACCGCGGCGGCGGGCGGGCATTCCATCGTTTCATCGGTCACCGGCCCGCGCGGTGACGAGGTGCAGGCGCCAATCGGCATCGTAACCCTGGACAAGATTCCCGCGGCCGCGCGCGAGCAACTGGGACTGCCGGCGGATCCGCGGCGGGCCCGGCCGGCGATCGGTGTCATTGACATGGCTTCAGCCTCCGGGCTCGCGCTGCTCGAACCCGCCGATCGCGACCTGTGGCAAACGAGCTCCTACGGAACCGGCGAGTTGATTCGCACCGCGGTGGAGCTGGGCGTCAGCGCGGTACTGCTGGGTATTGGCGGCAGCGCGACCAACGATCTCGGACTCGGCGCACTCGCCGCCCTCGGCCTCGAGTTTCAAACCGCCCGCGAGGATCGAGTCGCGCCTCCCCTGCCGGCGCGCTGGAGCAAGATCGCCTTGGTCCGCGGCAAGGTGCCCGACACCCTGCCGCCCATCCGGATCGCGTGCGATGTCTCGAATCCCTTGTTGGGTCCGCGCGGCGCGGCCGCCGTTTACGGTCCGCAAAAAGGCCTGCGTCCGGCGGACCACAAGAAACTGGAGCACGAGACCGCGCGCCTCGCCCTGCTGCTTTGCCACCATTGCGCGAAGCCCGATACGCTGATGGACACGCCGGGCACCGGCGCCGCCGGGGGGATTTCCTTCGGCCTGATGGCGGCGGCCCGCGCCGAACTTCTGCCGGGATTCGCCCTGGTTTCCGCCTGGCTCGATCTCGAAAAGCGGCTCGCGGCAGCCGATGTCGTGATCACCGGCGAGGGTCGTTTCGATGCCAGCTCACTCGAGGGGAAAGGACCGGGGGCCGTGGCGGCGCGGGCCTTGGCGCTCGGCAAAGAGGTCCACGTGTTCGCGGGTTCCGCCTCCGGCCCACCGCGCGAGCACCTGACAATGCACTCCATCTCTCCCGCCGACCTGCCGCTCCCGCAGGCGCTCATGCGCGCGCGTGAATTGCTCCACGCCCACATCGCCAAGGTGTTTCCCGCCGTTCCGCGACGCGCGCCGGGATAATCTTGTTTTTTGCCATGGGGACTCGGCGCCCTCGTCCCTTGAACCCGCGGGGCGGGGGCGCCCCGGCCCCAAGATCAAACCCAGCGTCACCGCCGGCTGGCCCAAACAGCCGTTCTTCCCTGGTTCGCGAATCGACGCAAAAGGAAAACGATGCGCCGGCTTCCCGCCATTTCCACCGCCGCCCGCCGGAGATCGAAACGGCTCGACCGCGACGAGGGTGGACACAACTTTTCCCGTCCATGCCCGGCGCGTTGCGATCCACTTTGCTCCAACGCTGGATTGCGTCGCTAGTCCCTTTCCTCGCCCTGGCCGGTTGCGCGGCCACTCCTCCTCCCCCAAAGGCCCGGGCGCCGGCGGCCGCGGTCGCGCCGGTCGCGCCACCCCTCTTCACGCCGCCCCTCCCGGTGCCGGCGCCGGAAAAATTCACGCGCGTCATGCTGGGGATCGACGTACTCGAGGCGGAGGGGTTTGCCGCAGTGAAGGGCAAACGGCTGGGATTGCTCACCCACCCCGCCGGCGTGAACCGCCAGGGGGTCACGACCGTCGAGGTGTTGCGCCGCGCCCCCGGCGTGCAGCTCGTCGCACTCTATGCGGTCGAGCACGGCATCTACGGCGATTTGCCGGCGGAAAAACCCTTCGGCGATTTCACCGACCCGCGTTCCGGCCTCCGGGTTTTCTCCCTCTACAAGGGGAACCTCGTCAGGCCAACCGCCGCCCAGCTCCAGTCGATCGATGCGCTCGTGATCGACCTGCAGGATATCGGCACCCGCAGCTACACCTTCACCAGCGCCATGAAGATCGCGATGGAGGGCTGCTTCGAGCACGGCAAGGAGGTCATCGTGCTCGACCGGCCCAACCCGCTGGGCGGCTTGAAGGCCAACGGCCCGCTGCTCGACCCGAACCTGATGAGCGATGTCGGCCGCTTTCGCGTGCCCTACGTCCACGGCCTGACCATCGGCGAAATGGCGCAAATGGCGCGGGCCTCGCTGCCGCCCGGCGGGCTCGAGATTTCCGAGGCGGCGCGGCAGCGGGGGAAACTCACCGTAATTGCCATGCGCGGCTGGACGCGGTCCATGCGCTGGCCCGAAACCGGCCTGCGCTGGGTGCCCACCTCGGGCCTGATCCAGGATTTCGCCGCGGTGCAGGGGTATCCGATGACTGGACTCGGCTGCATCATCGGCGGCTTCAAGCATGGCTTTCGCCAGACGGTGGGCAGCATCCATGCCTTCCGCGGGATCCAGCACCTGGTGGCCAAACCGGAGATCTACGAAAAGGAGCTGCGCGCGTTCAACCTGCCGGGGATCGGCTTCCGCCGCATCAGCGTGCCGAGTGCGCGGACCGGCCAGCCCACCAGCGGGCTTTTCATCGAGATCACCGACTACGACGCCTGGCAGCCGGCCGAGCTGAATTTCCACCTGATGAGACTCGCCGCCAAGCTGGAGAAACAAAATCCGTTCGCGCGCGCGACGACGGCGGAGCGCCGCACCTTCAAGGTCCACGTGGGCTCGGAGGCGTTCTACAACGACCTCGCGGCCAAAGGAGCGCGCACCGACATCGAGGCCTGGCTGCGTTCCTGGCGCGAACAGGCGCGCATTTACCAGGAGCAATCGAAGCGGTACTGGCTGTATCGGTGAGTGATTGGTAGGGGCGTCGCTCGACGACGCCCGTGAACACCCGCAGTGTCGCAGCCGCGGGCGTCGTCAAGCGACGCCCTACAAC
>JBKJRG010000559.1:0-3853 GCA_046594805.1 Opitutaceae bacterium
GTCGCCTCGTTCAGTTGCTGGATGGCTTCATTGGACTGGCGGAGGGACTCGGCGGTCTGGCGGGCGCCCTCGCTCAGCTGCGCCAGCACCTCGCTGATTTGCGCCGCACCGGTCGCCTGGGCCTGCATCCCCTCGTTGACCGTCTCGATCCGCGGGGTCAGCGCCTGCACCTGCTCGATGATTTGCGCCAGCTGCAGCCCCGCCGTCCTCACCTCCTGCACCGCGCGGCGCACTTCCTCGGAAAATTTGTCCATCCCCATCACTCCCGCCGATACCGCCGACTGCATCTCCTTCACCATTTCCCCGATGTCCGAGGAGGCCACCGCCGTCTGATCCGCCAGCCGCCGGATCTCGCGTGCCACCACCGCGAAGCCCCGCCCAAACTCTCCCGCCTTTTCCGCTTCGATCGCCGCATTCAGCGACAGCAGGTTCGTCTGGTCGGCCACCTGCGTGATCGTCGTCACCACCGTGCTGATGTTGCCCGCCTTTTCGTTCAGCACCGCCAGTTTCCCCGTAATCGTCCCCACCGCCTCCGTCACCTGCCCCATCGTCTGCTCCATCCGCGTCAATCCCGCCCGCCCCTCGTCCGCAATCTGGGCCGTCTGCTCCGCGGTCCGCGCCACCTCCCCCATCGTCTTCACCAGTTCCTTCGAGGTCGCCGTGATCTCATTCGAGGTCGCCCCAATCTCCGTCGTCGTGGCTGCGATCTCCGACGCCGTCGCCTGCTGCTGCTTCGCCGTCGCCGCAATCTCGGTCGCCGACGTGTTCACCTGGATCCCCGACTTCTGCACCTGCCCCACCAATGTCGTCAGCTCATCGGTCATCCGGTTGAAGCCATCGCCAAGCTGGCCGAACTCGTCGGTGCGCTTGGACACAATCCGCTCGCTGAAATCGCCGTTGCGCATCAGCTCCATGGCGCCAACGAGTCGGCTCAAGGGCCGCGTGATCGCCTGGGCGAGGAGCCAGGCGCACACCATCGCCACGAACACCGCGAGGCCGGCGGCCCACATCATGCCGCGACGCGCCGAAGTGATGGAGCTGAAAATCTGCAGGATTTCTTCGTTCGCCAAGTCCTTGTTGAATTCAATCACGACCTGCAGCGCGGCGCCGCCCTGCTCGGCCAGCGGCTGGAGCCGCTCGCGCACCGCCAGCTGGGCTTCCGCGGTTTTTCCTTCCGCGCCCAGTTTCAAAATCTCGTCCTGGAGCCGGATAAATGGCGCTTGGGCCGCCTTGGCGGCAGCGAATAATTCACGGTCCCGGGCAAGGGTAATCGTCCCTTCATATTTGCGCAGCGCCTGCTCCAGGCTGGCACGACTGGCCAGCACGCGCGCCGCTATTCTCTCCCTCGCCGCCGGGTCCGGCTGCAGGGTGTAGTACTGAGTCAGCGCATACCCTTCCTGCCAGTCCGACTTTGCCTGCCCGCTGAAAAAGAGCCCGGGGAGCGGGTCGGTCTGGACCTGCCGCGCCTCTTTCTCGATATCCTCGAGGCGCAGGTGCGCCACCACGGCCATGCCGCCCATCATCAGCAGCACGGCAAGGAAACTGGCAATGATCCGCTGACGAACGGTCAAATTTTTCATGAAAGGGGCAAGGGGTGAAAGGGGGCCGTCGGTCGGGCAGTGGGCGGGGATGCGGCCGGCCAGCAGCGGTAATCCGCATCACGCGTGAAGTCTCGCGGGAATGAAGTCCAGTCGGTTGTGGTGCCGCAAACGAAAACATCCCCCGGGGTGCGGCCGCGCGGAAACCCGACCGGCGCCGGACCCCGCGGCGTCCCCTTACACGTCGTCCTTCTTGCGCGCCAGGTACCGCAGTACGCTGCCGATGCGCCAGCCGCCACGTTCCTTCAGCAGCACATAGTCGAACGCGGCGCCACCGTCCTTGGAATACACCTGCACCCGCACGGAGGCCCGCGCGCCGTCGTCCCGCACCAGGCCGAATTCCGCGTGGGTGTTGGTCCAAATCTCCGGATAATTTGTCTGCAAGATCGTCCGGAAGGCGCGGAGCGGGGTCTGGGCCCGCAAGGGGGCGGCGGCAAAACCGTACGCCTTGGCGGCATCGCCCGCCCGGAACGCCGCCAGTTGCGCCTCCACGACCGCGACGACTTCCTTGCGCACCTCGGACTTGCTCGCGCGCAGCTCGGCCGCGGCAACCCACCCCGGCACCACTCCCAGTGCGAGCAACCAGACGAGCGGATAATACCGTCGCATGCCCGGAAATTGAGCAGCCCGCGCCGAAGCGCAATCGCGGGTATTTTGGGACGGCCGATCTTGGGTCAGCCGCCGTTCAGGACATCACGGATCGTCCGGGCAAAATCCGCGATGCGATAGGGCTTCGGCACCATGCCGCTGAAACCGTGGGCACGGTAATTGGCCATGATCGGATCGCTGGAATAGCCGCTGGAAACGACGCCGCGCGCCTGCGGATCAATTTTCAGGATTTCTCGCATCGCCGCGGCCCCGCCCATCGCGCCGGGCACGGTGAGATCCATGATGACCAGGTCGAAGGGACGCCCACCCGTCCGGGCCAGCTCGAACTCGCGCACCGCCGCTCCCCCGTCATTGGTCACGGTGGTTTCCAGCCCGAGCCGCTCCAAGAGGGCCTTGGTCATGATCCGGATCGGTTCCTCGTCATCCATGAACAACACCCGTCCACTCAACGCCGTGAACGGGCTCGCGGAGGCCGCCACCGTCACCGGCGCCACCCGCGCGGCCGGCAGCCACATCCGGAACGTCGTGCCCCGCCCGAGTTCCGAATCCACCGTGATGTGCCCACGGTGTTTTTGGATAACCGAATAAACCGTGGCGAGTCCCAGGCCGGTCCCAGCCTCTTTCGTGGTGAAAAAAGGCTCGAAGATATGGGCGAGATTCTCAGGTGCGATTCCTGCACCGTCATCGCCAATCTCCAGCCGGAGATAATCCCCCGCCGGCAGGCTGGGCACCGCCCGCGCGTGGAGCGACTCGTTGCGCAAGCTTACCCGAATCAATCCGCCGCGCGGCATCGCCTGGACCGCATTGATCACGAGGTTCTGCACCACCTGGCCGATCTGCCCTTTGTCCACGTCCGCCGGGCGGAGGTGCTGCGCGAGATCGAATTCACAACGCACCGCGGAACCGTGCAGTGCAAATTCCGCGGCCTCGCGCACGACGTCGGCCAGCGGCACCGCGGCGCGAATGGGCTCGCCGCCCTTCGCAAACGTGAGCAATTGCTGCGTCAGTTCCTTCGCCCGCTGGGCCCCGCGCTCCGCTTCGCGCAGCCACCGCCCGCCGGCGGCCGAGGTCGGTTCATCGAGCTGGGCGAGCGTGATGTTGCCCAGCACGATCGCCAGCAGGTTGTTGAAATCGTGGGCGATGCCTCCCGCCAGAACTCCAATCGATTCGAGCTTCGAGGCGCGCAGGAGCTCGGCCTCCAGGCGCACCCGTTCCGTCACGTCGCGCAGGACCAGGACCGCGCCCACCGCGTCGCCGGCGAGGTCGTGCATTGGCGCGCACCGGCCGTCGACCCGCACCGGGGCGCCGCCGGGCGGTTGCAAGACCGTGAACGGCGGAAGGTCGATGGGCCGCCCCGCGGCGAGGGCGGCCTCGACCGGGGCCGTGACCACGGCGGACGGCTGCTCCGCATGCAGGGAGCAGATTTCGCGCAACGGCCGTCCCACCGCCTCGTCCGGCGAACAACCACTGAGGCGGCCCGCCGCCTCGTTCATGAATTGCACGAGGCCGTTGGGGTCGGTCGTCACCACGCCCTCGCCCATGGCGCGCAATGTCACTCGCAGCCTTTCCCGCTCCGCCGCCAGCGCGTGCTCGGCGGACTTGATCTGCGTCAGGTCGACCAGGACGAACTGGGTCCGCTCGAACGA
>JBKJRG010000697.1:0-27723 GCA_046594805.1 Opitutaceae bacterium
CGGCTATATTCCTGGTGCGCACGCCTGCGCCCGCGAGCACCGCGGCCATGTCGGAGCCGAGCGTCACACACCGGTCCGCGCGCCGCCAAGCGAGGTTGCGCAGCGGTCGCAGGCAGCGCAACCAGCGCTGGCCGGCGAGTTCGATGGCGATTTCGGGGTAGATGTCCTGCACCCAGTGCACGAGTCGTGCACCCCGCAGGCGCGCGACCAGCCAGGCGCTGATTCCGAGCAGGGGTGGATCGGTCATGACCACGACAATCGTCCGCGGGCGGGCGAGGCGGGCGAGGCACCAGAGTGCAGCGCACTGGAACGTGAGAAAATCCGCTGCCTTGGCCAGGAGGGCTCCGCCGGTCGAACGCGAACTGGCCACTCGTTGAATGTCGACTCCCGCCTGCGTTTCGCGGCGGGGCATTCCATTTCCGCCCGGGTGGCTGGTGATGACAACGACTTCATGTCCCCCCGCGGCCATCGCTCCCGCGAGGTCGGCCAGCAGCTGGCCGGTGGCCGGTGTCTCCGGCCAGTAGAAACGGTTGAGAAAGATGACGCGCATGCGTCAGTTGCGTGGGGCGCGCCGCAGTTCCTTCGCCTTGGCCAGGCTCATGAAATCGTAGAACCCCATCAACCGGCAGAATACGAAGCCACGGTAGCCATCGAGAAATCCCGCCCGCCACATATAGTGGTAAAGGAAGCGCAGGGTCGGGCGGAACGGCAGTCGCGCGGCGAACCGTTTCAACCGGCGCTTGTGCACCAGCGCGGGATCGATCGGCGCGGTCGCCGCCGCCACCTGGCCGGCGTCCGACGCCAGGAGCTTTGCTTCCCAGTTGGAGTAGCGGTTATGCTTCTCGACCCAGACCTCGATTGTCGGGAAGGCGTAATGCTCCATCTCGTGCCGGAGTCGCCCGGAGCGGCCCTGGAGGATCACATGTTCGTGCACCTCATTGTCGCCCGAGCCCGTGTCGCTCACGCCGGCGAATTGTTCGTAGCGTCCGCGTTGATGACGGAAAAAACGGAGATTCCAGCTCGGATAGTACCCGCAGTGCAGCAGCCAGCCGTCGAGAAACCAGAAACGTCGGTTGACGTAATAGCCGTCGCAGTCCGGCGCGGCGACGACCAGGCACAGCTCTTGCGCAAGTTCGCGGGTGATCCGCTCATCCGCGTCGAGGATGAAAACCCATTCATGCCGCCAGGGAATGCTGGCCAGTGCCCAGTTTTTCTTTTTTGGAAACGCGCCGTTCCATTCGAAGTTCACCACCCGGGCGCCCAGCTCGGCGGCGATTTCCCGGGTGCCGTCGTTACTGCCGGAATCGACGACGACGACCTCGTCGGCAAACGTGCACGACTCGAGGCAGGCGCGCAGATTCGCCCGCTCATTCTTCGCCGGGATCAGAATCGAGATGGGACAGCGTGGGTTCATGCCGGGTGAGGCTCAGCGGGCGGCGGGGGAGCGGGGGACCGTTCCCGGTCCTGCAGGCGCGCGTACTGGAGTGCACAGAAGAAACAGAACCACCACGCGACCACGACGGCGAAGTTGCCGAAGGGAAACTCCACCCACGCATAGAGCAGGATCAGCGCGCAGCCGGTCAGAAGGTAGCCGGGAATGACGTGGCCCAGCTGCCGGCGCCGCAAGTGGGACAATGGCACGACGGCGCAGAGGCCGAGCAGGAGCGAGCCCACCCGCCCGTGCTCGGCGAACGCCTGGAGCCAGTCGCTGTGGGCGTCGCGATAGAAAATCGGCAGCCGGTCGAGCGGGGAATCCTGGGTGTTGTAGAAGGTGAAGACGTGCGGATAGGAGCCCATGCCCCACCCAAACCACGGCTTCGCCTGCGCCATCCGCCAGGTGTTGCGGTAAAGATCGGCCCGCGCGCCGACTCCCCCGCGAGCGCGCATGTCGGCGATTTGCTCGCGGGTTTTCGCCACTCGCGCCGTGATGCTTTCGCGCGCCACGAACCAGACGCCGGTGGCCGTCAGCGCGAGGGCCGCAAAGGCACCGGCCAGCTGCCAGCGGACGGGCTCATGGAAACGGCGGCGTTTCTCCAGCAGCGAGGCCAGCCAATGGAGGAAGGCCCCGCCCAGCAGCAGCATGGCCAGAAGGGTGCAGGAGCGCGAGGTGCTCAGCGGCACGGTGGCGGCCATGAAGAAAATTGCGACCAGCCCCCCGAACGCGGGCGAATGGAAAAAGTTGCGCGCTTCGCCGCGCCGCGCGTAGTGCCAGGTCAACCCGAGGGAAACGCAGAGCATGAGCACGGTGAACGCGCCCCAGTGGTTGTGGTAAACGAAGGACGAGAAAAAATGCGGCTGCGTTGTCGACACGGCGCCGAAGAAGATACCCTTCGAGTTGGTCAGTTTCTGCGCGGTGCCGAAGACGGAGAGCACGAGGGCGTTGATCACCGCGAGCAGGAGCAGGGCGCGAATCGCCCGGCGCTGGCGCACGACGAGGGCGATGTTAAAGGCGGAAATCCACGCGACATCGAACCACCACAACAATTCCAGCGCGAGCGCCGGCCGGGCCGAACTGGGCCAGCCCGGGCGGGCCCCGCTGTTGATGAGCAGGCTTTCCGTCCCGTGTTTCATCTCCCGCAGGCTGGGATTGAGGCAGGCCAGCAGCACGAGGCTGTTGAACGCCACCACCGGCCAAAGCCAGCGCAGCGGCCGCATCCAGCCGTCCCGCCAATCCGCCCGATCTCGGAGCTGGGCCACCGTGATCAACAACCCGAGGCTGCCCCAAACGGAGAGCGGCACCCGCACCCACTCGGCGTTCCCGCCGAAAGCCCAGGTGGTCGCCACGACGAAACCGCTCACGTGAACGAGCGTGATCCACTCCAGCGTCTTTAACGGAGGCGCGCTGGAGGCAGGGCGCGCTCCGGTTCCCCGGGAGTATTTCGACCGACCTCGGTCCGATGCCCTCGACTCTGCCGGCTGGCTGCTCATCGGTGCCTCATCGCAAGCGGGCGTAAAACTCCCGCAACACCGCTGCGCTTCGTTCCCAGGAAAACCCCTTCAAGACCCAGTTGCGCGCACGTGAGCCGCGTTCGCGCAGCCGTTCGACTCCCTCCGCGGTCGCGGCCCGGATCGCGGGTGCGTACTTCTCCCACGGGATACACCAGCCGAGGTCCGCGGCATTGAGCGCGCTCCAGGGTGTGGTGTCGGTCACGACCACCGGCACCCCGTGCGCCATGGCCTCGGCCACGACGAGGCCAAAGTTTTCGCTGTGCGAGGGCAACAGGAACAACGAGGCCACGGCGTAGGGCGGAGGCCGGCCCGCCCCGGTGAACGCGACGACTCGGCCCGCCCCGGACATCTTGCCCACATAATGCTCGAGGGTCTCGGGAGTATAGTCCTGCGGGATACCCACCAGCAGCAGCAGCCAGTCATTGGGCCCGTGTTCGAGCCAAAGATCGATCAGCTCCAGCACGCGCTTCTTCTGATGGAACCGCGAATAGAACAACGCGACTGGCCTGGAAGCGACCGCCGGGCAGGCGTCCCGCCAGTGGTCGGCCGCGGCGTTGATTTCGACCGCCGTCGGCGCCTCCACCCCGTTGGGCGCGACGCATACGGGCTGCTGAAATCCAAGGTCACGAATCTCTTGTTCCTCCTCCACGCTCGTCGCATGCCAGCCGGCGGCACCTTCGAGCGCACCGGGATGAATCAAGGCCCGCGCGAGTTGCTTGCGCCACGCCCGATGGCGCCACGCCCAACGGCTCATCATGCCGCGGGGCGAAATGACCAAGGGGGCGTCGGCGCGCCGCGTGCGCTGGTGGGCATAGTGGAGAGTCCGCAGCCACAGCGAATGATGGTGCACGATTGCCGCGGTGCTTTCCGCCACGGCGTCGCGCAGCCCCGCCGACGGACAGAGTTGCGGCGGCCAGTCGCGATGAAACATCCGCACCCGCAATCGTCCTTCGGTCTTAACCTCGCCACCGGGCGCGCCCACCGCTGCCGTGGCCAGCAGGTCGACGTCATCGCCGCCGCCGGCCAGCGCGGCACACAGCGCGTGCACGGACTTGCTTGGTCCCCCGTGCTGCTCCTCGAGGCTGGGGACGATGTGGCAGAGTTGCATCGCTTCAGACCGGCAGCGCCAGCGTGTTGTAAGTGGCGCGCTCGATCGGGGTGCGCGCCTCCCAGCCCTGCGAGAGGTCGAACAAGCGATAGCGATGCCGGTGGAGCAGGGCGGTCAGGGCGTCGGTGCTGCGCTCGTACACTTCGACGAACAGCGCTGGCCGGTGCTGCTCCAGGACGCGCGTCGCGCCTTCGAGGGCAGGGAGCTCGACGCCTTCGATGTCCAGCTTGATGACGGCTGGCGGACCGTAATTCTCTGCGAGCCAGTCGAGCGAAATCGTGATGGCCGGGTGTGCCTCGCGCGTACCGCCGAGCAGTGCACCGCCGGCGCCCGCGCTGCTCGCCAGATGCGACCCGGCGCGGCCGCGCTCCGGGATCTCGAACTGTTGCAGGGCGACGCGATCAGCAACGGCGCCGCAGAGCACGTGGACGGGTGCGGCCCCAGGGCGCGGCGTGCGGGCGGACGCCTTGAGGAACTCCACGGTCCAGGTGTCGGCCTCGACCAGGAGCACGCGTCCGCCGGGACCGGCCATGTGTGCCGCGGCAAAACCGAAGACCCCCATACTCGCGCCCACGTCCCACACGGTGGCGTCACGTGGCACGCAATGGGTGGCGAAATCGAAGAGCTCGCGCCAGGCGGGGCCATCGAGCCGCCGGTAGTAAGCCAGCGCTGCGCCGGGGGAGACACAAAGCGTCGCCCCGCCAAAACGCGCGGGGAGCCGGCGGCGGAGCGAGAGATTGCGGCTGATGCGTTCCAGCAGACGACGGGAGAAATCGGGGGGGGTCATGCGATGCCGCCCACGGGTTCGTCCCGATCCTTGATCGGCCGGCAGGGGTGGCCCACGCAAATCTTGCGCGCCGGCAGATCGCGCACGACGACCGAGCGTGCGCCGATCACGCAGAGTTCACCAATGGTCACGCCCGGCCCGACGAATACGTCCGCCCCCAGCCACGTGTTTTCCCCGACGACGATCGGCCCGGTCACGAGCGGCATGCTCCAGCGCGTGAAATCGTGCGTGCCCGCGCAGAGGTGGCAGTTCTGGCTCAGATTGACGCCGCGGCCAAGGGTGATCGGCGCGAGATTATAGAGCGTCACGCCGCGTCCGACCATCGCGCGCGGCGCGAGCGTGAGTTTCCACGGAAAGGTGATGCGCGCGGTCGGAAAAACGACGACCCGGCCCGGGTCGGGGATGTCGGCGCCGAAGAGCTTCAGCAGCCACGCGCGCCACGCATGCAGGGGTCGCGGACTCCATCGGAATAGCGTGCCCTGCACCAAAGCCCACAGCATGCGTCCGAGAATCTCGGAGCCGCGATACGGCGTAACGCAATCCTGGCCGAGGTAGGGTTTTTCGTCAGACGCGGGCATGTGCGGCAAAGATGAGGGCGCGGCGGGGCGGGCCAAGCAGGATTCGTTCAGGCTTCGGTCGCGAGCTGACGAAAATCATCGAGCAATTGCGCCCCGATGACCGCGTAATCGAACTGGCGAGCGTCCGCTTGGGCTCGCGCGGCCAGTCGGGCGCGCAACGCGGGATCGCGCAGCAGGACCGCGAAATGACGGGCCAGCGCGTCCGCCGCGTCGGGAGCGTTGCGCGCAAAAATCAGCCCGTTCTCCCCGGGCACGACCAGGTCGCGGTAACAGTCGAGGTCCGACAACACCGGGACCGCCCCTGCCGCCATCGCCTCGATCGGCGCGACACTGAGGCCCTCGCCCCGCTCGGCGAGCGATGGATAGCAGAAGATGTCGATCCGGCCGTAGTGTTGCGCCAATGCGACTGGATCGTAGATGGGGCCGGTGAACTCGAACTGGGCCGACGGCAGGGCGGCGCGCGCGAGCGTCAGCAGCGAGTTGCGGTAGGCGTCGCCGCCGCCGCCGTTGGCAACGGAGTGCGGACCGATGATGACGAGCCGCCAATCGGGCAGACCCGGCTCACGCTGCAACGCTGCCGCCGCGGCGAGCAGGATTTCGAGTCCCTTCTCCGCGTTGAGCCGGCCGACAAAGCCGATGACGAGAGGCGCGCCGGCCTGCGGTTTGACATTGGCGCGGGCGTGCAGCTGCCAGTCAGCCGGATTGGGGGCGACGCGGAGCCGCGAGCGCAGGCGCGGATTTTCTGAGAGCACCTGGTCGAAGACCGCCTGGCTCGTCGCGACCAGACGATCGACGCGGCCATAGACCCGCGTCTGGCCTTTGGGCATCCGGGCCAGGACCACCGCGACGCGGCCGGCCCGTGGCCGGAAGAACCGGCAGAAGACCGGGAGCGACACGTTGTTGCTCACCACGATGTCGCCCGGCGGCAGGGCCAGCAGCACCTGCACGCTCCAAAGAAAATCGAGCAGCAGGTTCACGGGCAGCCACCGCGTGTGATCGCAACCGCGCAGCCGGAGGTGAGTGATGCGGTCCCTCTGCTCTCGATTTGGCAAGCCGGGCCAGCGCCGGGAAATCAGCGTGACCTCGTGGCCCGCGGCCGTGAAGGTTTGCGCGAAGCGGAACCAGATTTTTTCCATCGCGCCGCCCCGCAGGGGTGGAACCGGCAGAAAAAACCCGATCACGATGGTGATTTTCATCGGGGATCCGCGGCGTGACGGGCGGAGGCAGCGGGCAACGACGCGAGGGCGGCGGCGAGCCCTGCGGTGGTTTGGACGAAGGTGAAGTGCGCGATGCGGGCGATGACATTTCGCCGGAGCCGCTCGCGCTCAGCTGCGTCCCCGACGGCGGCCAGGGCAGCACCGAGTTGCACCGACAAGGCCGCCGGATCGTCGGCGCAGAAGACCCAGCCGGTTTCCCCTGGCGTCACGAGATCGCGCTGGCACCCGACGAGATCGCTGGTGAGCGCCGGCACCCCCATGTGCATCGCTTCGTTCACGGCCAGGCCCCACGTTTCGTAGTGGCCGCGTGAGGGTAGCGCAAATACGTCCGCCAGGAGGTAGCGTGCCGGCATCTCGCTCTGGTTGGCGAAGGGCAGGAAATGGACGCCGCCGGGCGGCGCGCCCTGGGAGAGCGTCCGCAGCGCCGCCATCTCCGGGCCGTCGCCGACTATTACGAGCGCCGTGTCACGGGGACGCAGCGCAATGAAGGCCTGTAGTAACTGAATCGGTTGCTTCGCCGGTACAAGCTTGCCGGCGAAAAGCACGACGCGGGTCCGCGCGGGGATGCCGAGTTCGGCGCGCAACGTCGCGGCGGCAGCCCGATGGTCTGCGCGGCCGGGATCGAAAAGCGCGTCATTCACCGCGTGCGGCGCGGGGAAGATTTTTGCGGCGGGCACGCCAAGGGCGGTGAAGTAGTCGCGATTCGCGGCGCCGACCGGCAGGAAGGCGGCGAACTGGCGATAGAGCGCGGACAACAACACGCGCCGCAGGAACGGCGGCGCGCCCCGGCCGAGAAAATGCGAGTCCCCCCGAAAGAGCATCGGCACCCCATGCCGCCGCGCCCAGCCGATGGCCCGCAGGTGCGCGGACCATTTATAGCCGAAGAAAAGAATGGCGGTCGGCCGCCAGGCGGCGAGCCGCGCGGTCAACGCCGGATTCCGCAACCCGCCGAAATGATCCGTGCCGGGACGCCGGGCCACGTTGGGGACGAACTCGTGCTCATAGCCGGTGAGCAAATCGACATCCCACTTGAAGGTGGTGCCGAACTGCGGATCGCGCTGTGCGGAGACGCCGAAATCCCAGAGATAAAACACGCGAAACTCGTGCGCCGGGTGGGCCCCCATCCAGCGGAACCAGGGGCTGTAGTACTGGGTGGGGTGCGAGAGAACGATGGCCAGTCGGTCGGCGTTCCCGGCTGCAGGCGCACGCTCGGCTTGAACGGTCATCGCGAGCCTCGCGTGGAGGCGGATGGAGTCGTCCGCGCTCCCTGACCTGCAGTTTGCGCTATATTGGCCGCGATCATTCCCGCGGAAACAGAAGATGAAGGACCAGGGGGCCGCCGATGACGACACTCCCGGCCTGAAAAAGGGAGATGAGCCACGACGCGAAGATTTGCTCCACCTGAAAGCTCCAGGCCGCGAGCAGGATGGTGGATAATCCCAAGGCCGAAAACTGGGGGGCGCCTTCCGCCAGCAAGCTGACGCGCTTGTAGCCAAACCCGAGGACGGCGCCCAAGATTCCGCAGCCGATCAGGCCGAAATTGGCGTAGGCTTCGGCGAGCATCCCGAAGGCGATGCTTACGGTAATCGGGTAGTTCGGGTCGACCAGTCCGTAGTGGACGGCGAGCCGGACATTGCTTTCAAGGGACGACGGTTTGTTCGGCCACAGAATCCGGGGCACGATTTGGGCGGGGATATCCTTGTACGTTTCACCCTCCAGGAAAGGCACGACGGCTGGAGTGCGTTCAGTGGTGAGGCAGACCATCTGAAACAACGAGGCACGCTCGAGCAAGCGGACGGTGCGACTCGTGTTTTCCTCTTCCGTACCCCCGCGAGGCGAGCTCAGCCCGGCCGCGATCCAACGTTCGAAGAACGCGGGCAATTCGGAAAGGGTCGGCAGCGCCAAGCGCGACCCCCAATAGTGTTCGCGCATGGTCGACTTCCCGTTGTGGAGAATGCCGACCACCGGGAGGACGAGAGCGATGACCAGGATGGGCAGGCGCCGGCTGGCCGAAACATAACCGAACAGCGCCAGCAGCAGCATCGACATGCCGGCGATCAAATAGAGTTCGCGAAAAAGAAACACCAACTGGATGAAAACGTTCAAACCGACGGCCATTTTCTCATGGCCCTTCAGGGTGCCCGCCCCCCATTTGCGTGACTCGATAAAGAGGGAAACGATCCCGATGCCGAAAAAACCCGCGCGGACAATCGTGCGCACCTCGTAGGGAATCAACGTGGTGAACCCTGCGACATAGACGTGAACCGTGTTAAGCCACAAACCGACGATGGCATAGCGGATCGCCCGCTCCGGCAGGAGGGTTCGGGACAGGAGCCGGCTCCGCGCCGGTCGGCCTCTGGCCCACATATACACGATGACGGCGACGCCCTGAAAGAATACCAAGGCGGTCGCAGCGTTCCAAGTGGCCTCGAGGCTGAAATTAATCACTCCCGTGTGTCCCGCCAGCAGCGGCACCGCGTAAAAGGGGATGCTCGTGAGCATGAACATCTCGAAGACGGGAAAATAGGCCTTGGCTTTGCGCGCCCACTCCAACGCGGGGAGGGCCGCGAGCCCGATCGCCGCGGCGCCCATCAGGACGAGCATGCGGTCCGTTTGGGGCGACCGGCTGCACAGCCACAGCGTGCCGACTACTACGCCGCCGAGGCCAATTTGAAACAACTTCCGGCTCGCCCGCGGATCGGAGGGGGCGAGCTGTTCCGTGGTCGGCGTCATGCGGGATGCCTTGTGTCCGGGCGATGGCGCCGGGAGAGCGCGACGAAGTCAGTCCTCATTTGGAGCGAAACGCGGGTGCATCGCGACACGGCGTACCGGCTGGAGCGGAGCCCACAGCGTGACTTGCGCGAAGGCGCCCAGGCTGTGGAACAGGACCACCGCCAGGCATGCCACCCCCCGATGCGCATCGATCGATTCGTACCGTGAAAGCCTGACGGCAGGGCCATTCATCGCGTCTGCGCGATCATGTCGCGATAGAGCCGAAGATACTGCTCGGCGGCCACACCGACGCTGAAGCGTGACTCCGCCGTCTGGCGGCAGAGTGCGCGGTCGATCGTGTTGATCCTTCCGACCGCGGCCACGCCTTCCTCGACGGTGCGGATCAAAAACCCGGTCTGGCCGGGCAGGACAATTTCGGGCAGTGCGCCGCGCGGGCAGGAGATCACGGGCGTGCCCGCGGCCAGCGACTCGGCAAAGACGATGCCGAAGGGCTCATCCCATTGGATTGGCACCACGAGCGCCGCTGCGCGGCCCAGGAGCGTGTTCTTTTGCGCGTCGTCGACTTCGCCCACGTACTCGACGGCCTCGCTGTCGAGATGTGGCGCGATTGCGCGGTCCCAGAAAGCGCGCTCCGGCCCGGACTCGGCGCGATTACCTGCAATCAGCAGCTTCCGTCCGGACGCGCGGGCGATCGCAATGGCGACATCCGGGCCCTTGATCGACTCGACGCGACTCAGAAACACCAGCGGGGCGTCGGGTGCGACGCGCGGCGCGAAGTCGAGCTTGTCGAGCTCGACGAAATTCGGGATCGCCTTCCAGGTGCCCCCGCCGGCGGCACCCATCGCGCGGATGAACTCGCTGCAGCCGGTGAAGCGCAAAGCGCGGCCGCCGAGCCGGGCTGCGAGGGCGATGTTGCGGCCGCCGGTGTGCCGCTGGTACGACATGATTTTCGGGATCGGGCCGGACAGTAGCGGGAAAAGGTAGGCCAGTCGCGAAAAACTGTGGACGATGTCCGGGCGGAATTCGCGGGTGACGCGGCGCAGCGTCAATGCATGACGAATCGTATTGCGCACGGAGGCCGACGTCCGTCCCGGCCAGCCGACGCGCGTCCCGGCCGGCGAGCGCGAGTCGGGATGAGCCACCAGGCACACTTCGTGTCCGTGCGTCTGATAAAACCGCACCAGCGCATCGACGATGCGCTCGATGCCGCCATAGCGCACGGGTGGAACCGGCACTTCAGGATCGGCGGTGAGCAGGATGCGCATGCGGCGTCGCGCGCTACCGCCCAAATTCGAAACGATCGCGTTCGCTGGTGAGCGTCCGCGCATCCTCGACCGTGGTGACAGCCGCGAGGCGATCGCGCAGGCGGGAGCAGACGGCATCGTAGCTGAAATAAGAGGGATAAACCTGGGCGATGCGATCCTGCATGCGGCCCACCTCGTCGGCCGGCATCCGCTGGACCGTTTCCTTCGCCGCGTCCATCTGCCCGGCCTCGAATACCAGCGCGAATGACGACCAATCCAGTTCCTCCGCATACGGCAGCCACGAGCGGACCTTCCAAAGATCGATGGGAATCGAGGTCACGCTGAGCGCTTCGAACAGCCGGAAACTAGTCGGTCCCAGGCCGCGCGGGCAGAGCGAGAAGTCCGAGCGCGCCATGATGTCCTCCCAGTGGGCGCCCTCCCCGAAGTGGGCGACGTCGCCGAACACCCGTTGCATGTCGCTCCGGACGTTGAGCACGTTGCTCGGTCCGTCCATTGCGCCCATGAACGAAACGCGAATGTCCTTCGCGCGACGCTGCAGCGGCCGGTCGCCCTTCAGCAGCGGAATCGCGACGTCGCCGTAGCCGTTGCCCGCCGCCACGACGATGTTGCGAGGAAACAGATGCCATTCCCAAATCGGAAAATCGTACATTCCGAGCAGCGTGAAGTACGGACGCGGGTTTGCTCCGAGCGCAAAGAGGATCCGCCAGAGGGCGCGGTAACGCGCGGCAAATTCCGAGGGCAAAAAGGCGGAGCATTGCGCGTGAAAGAAGAGACTGTCGAAAAAAACGGGAACGTAGGCCGCGCCGCCGCGCGACGATTCGCGCCAGGTCGCATGGAAGTGTTCCTCGAGCCAGGGGCCGCGGAAGCCGCGGTAGCGGTAGCTCGGCGGCCGCAGCATGGCGGGAACCGGCACGATGCTCGCGTCCGGCGGCGCCGCTTCGCGTGAACGCGGCGGGCGAGCGGCGAATTCCCGCGCGCGCCGAATCAGGATGCGCGCGGTCTGCCGCGCCGGCGAGCGGCACATCGCCTGCCAGAATCCGCGCCGATAGCCGTCGATCGATCGCTCCACATCGGGGTGCGGGGAGTTCATCGCGCGATAAAGCGTTCGACGTCGGCGCGGAGCGTCGGCGGCACGGCGAGCAGGTTGCAGTTGCTGTCGTGGGGATACGAGTCGCGCGGTGCATGCGGTTGCAGCCAGCCCTCGGGCGTGAACTCGAACAGCGCGTGTCCCGCGGCGAAACGATCCACGAGGGCCCGGGCCGAGCCGCCAAACTCCGCGGAGGTCGAGTCGAGCGCTTCGAAGAGCCAGAGGGCGCGCTGGCGGGCGAGCAGTTGCACTGCGCCGTCCAGCACCTGCGGCTCGGCGCCCTCGACATCGAGCTTGATGAGATCGACCTCGATCAGGTGGCGCTCGGCCAGGACGTCGTCGAGGGAAACGAGCTCCACCTCGATGCGTTGCACCGGCGCGTCGGTGCGGCCGGGCGGCCGCAGGCTGCTGATGGTGTCGACGCCGCGCGTCGGCACGAAGAGTGTGACGGTGGACTTTTTGGCGCCGACGGCCGCGGCGAACACTTCCACGTTGCGGCCCCCGTTCAACCGCACGTGCCAGCGCAAGCGCCGCACGATCGAGGGCGTCGGCTCGAACGCCAGCACGCGTCCCCGCGGACCCACCAGCGCCGACGCCAGCACCGAGTACAGACCGTGATGCGCGCCCAGGTCGATGAACGTCATGCCTGGCTGGAGGAAGCGACGCAGGAAGCGCAGCTCGCGGACATCCCAGCCATAGAGCTCGAAATCGAACGCGCCCCTGACCGGATCCATGAAGGGAATGACGCGGGTCCAGCGAAAGAAGAAATCCGGCTGGTCCGCGGTGCGCAGGCGGTAGCGCGCCGGGCAGAGGGGAAGCTTCGAGAGGCCGAAGCGCAGCTTGAGATGAAACTCGCGCCGGCAGCCGTCCAATGCCACGGGTGCAGGATTATTCACGAGGGTGCGCCAATCACGGAACGAACCGACGCGAGAAGTTTTTCCTTTTCGCGGTCCCAGCAGAAGCGCGCGCGGGCGATGCGCCAGGCCGATTCGCGGGCGCGCGCCACGAGGGCACTGTCGGAGAAAAATGCATCGAGCTTGGCGGCCGTTTCCTCGGACTGCGCGAGATCGCCGAGCAGCGCGGCCTCGCCGAGCTCGGGCGCGAGCGCCGTTTGCGCCGTGGTGGCGGAAAGCAACTGCGGCAACCCGGCCAGCAGATACGCAAAGATCTTGTTGGTCAGGCAAAGATCGCGGTTCAAGGGCATCCTCTCCTCGATCGACAACCCGAGATCCGCGTCGGCGGCGAGTCGGATCATTTCCCCGGCTGGTGCGGGTGGTTGAAAGCGAATCGGGCGCTTCAGGCCGAGCGTGCGCGCGCGCGCCTCGAGTTGCACGGTGTAGTCCCGTGAGTTGAAACCGCGAAGATTCAGCTCCACCGGCGTGCGCATGCGGCTCATCACCGCCAACATCGCCTCGAGCCCGCGGCCCGGGCCAATCGTCTGCGAGAACCAGTACAGGCGCGCCGGCGCTTCGACCGAGGGCGGAGGACGCTTGACCGGTGCAGGCGGCGCCTCGCGCAACGGGAACACGTTCAACACGACCTGCGGATGGGCGCCATACTGTTGCTCGTACGCATGCGCGATCAAGGGCGATGCGGCTGTCAGGTGCGTGGCGCGCGGAAGAAAGGCGTTTTGCAGGCGCCGCGTGGCGTTGCGTTGCGCGGAATCATTCAGCGCAGCGTCGGTCTCGGCATCATGGAAATCCTCGAGATCCCCACCGGCGCGCACGTTCAATTGCTCGGCGGCCAGCGCGGCCGCAGCCATGCCGCCCAGGCAGTGACCGATAAAGAGAGTGGCGGACGTTGCGGCGGCGGCTGCGGCGAGCCGCCCGACGTCGGCATGGATCGCCCGGGCCGCGGTCATCGGCGGGGCGTCCGGTTGCCGCGCGAGCGTGCGTCGCGCGAAGTGACGGGCCACCTTGCGGAGCAGCGAGCCGCCGGTGCGAACCGGCCGATAGGTCCACGGCACGGCTGCAACGAGGGCGTCGTCAAACACCATCACGGGTTTGAAATGCCGGCCGGCGACGACGCTGACAGCATAACCCGCGGCGGCGAGGGCATCGGCCTCCTTGACGACGCGGGGCGTCGATGAAATGTGGCCGGGTGTGATGAGGCAGACAGTGGCGGGCATGGCGTCAGCTCCAGTTGCGGTTCGCGAGCAGCGGCGAGTCCGCGCGGACGAACGCGAGGTCCGCCTGCCAGAGCGCTCCGTCGAGGGGGCGGTAGTTGAAACCCCAGATGTCGTAGGGCCGGTAGCCGCGTTCGCCGAATGCGGCGATGACCGCGGAGACGAGCGGCACGTTGCCAATGGGCAGCCAGGAGACTTCCGTGATGATCACTTCGATCCGGCCGAAAAGATCGCCGGCGCCGGCCAGCGCCTCCAACTCGTGCCCTTGCAGGTCGAGTTTCAAACAATCGCAGTCCGTGAAGCTCTCGGCGCGGGCGATGTCGGCGAGCGTTTCGACCGGGAGCGTGACCACTTGTTCACCGGGGGGCGGCGAGTGGGATTCCGGCACGATGCGGCTGTTGGTGGCCGAAAGCAGAAAGCGCACCTGCGACGAGTGCGCGCCGAGCAGTGCGCCGCGAAAACGCAGGTTCTTATTCTGCGCGCAGAGGACCTGCAAATGTGGGGCAAGCTGCGGTTGCGGCTCGATCAAGAGAAGACTCGCACCGGGAAAAACACCCTGCGCGACACCCGCCCAGTCGCCTTGAAATGCTCCGGCATCGATAATCTGGCGCGGTTGAAAGCCGGCCCGTCGCAAATTCTCCAACCGTGAGCGCAGCGTCACCGCACCGGCCCGCCGCCGCATTTTCTCTTTCCACCCTTCGGGCAGGAGCCGCAGCAGGTTCATGAGAGGGGCGAGACAGCCGCGTGGGCGCTGAACATGCCGGCATCGCGGAGCAGCGAGGCATGCAACCGGCGGTAGTCCGACCACTGCCACGCGCTCGCGGTCGCCAGGGCGCCGTCCCGCATCGCCCGCAATTCCGGGCGATGCGCGTGGCACCATGCGACGCTCTCGATAATCGCGGCCGGATCTCCCGCGCGAATGAGCATCCCGTTCACGCCGGGTTTCAACAGGTCGGCGGCGCCGGCCCGGTCCGTGGTGATCACCGGCAGGCCGCGCGACCACGCCTCGGTGACCACCATGCCGAAACCGTCGCAGAGCGTGGGAAAGATCAGGGCGTCGGCCTCGCGGTAATGGTGCAGGAGCTCGGTGCGCGGAATCGAGCCGCGCAGTTCCACACCCTCGGGCAGCGGATGGAGCATCCGGTCCGGCAACGTGACCGCCCCGAACACCCGGAGCCGCGTGTGCCGCCCGAGTTGCCCGCTTCGCCAAGCCTCGAGCAGATAGTGCGCCCCTTTGCGCACGCTGAACGTGCCCGCCCAGAGCAGCGTGAGCGGGGGAGTGGATTTCCCCGCGGTCGAGCCGAGCGCTGCGTCGCGCGCCACCGGCGCCGGCGCACCGAGATGCGCGACGCGCACCTTCTTGCAGTCGAGCCCGGCGCGTTCATAGCTGTTCCGCGTGAAATGGGAATTCACCAGGACGAGATCCGCGGCGTGCCATTCCGCGCGGCGGCGCGCGGTCCGTTCCTCCTCGCGCGCGGCGGTGTGGCGGTGGTACGCGGTCCGGAGCTCGGGAAATTTTTCCATCTCTGCTGAGAGCAGCGCCTGCACAAAACGTGTCTCCGGCGCCGGAATGTCGTAGACCGCGCGCACGCCGAGCTCGTGCGCGCGCTGGAAGGTCGCGAGCGAGCTGAACTCGAAGCCGTACACGCCGGCCAGCCCGCGATGCACGGCCCGCGCCACGCGACGGTCGAAGGCGGTCTCCGTTTTTTCCCAGACGAGATCGGTCAACCGGCCGTCGCGATCGACGGCGCCGGTGGCGAGGCGCAGCAGTTCGCCCCAAGGATGGCTCTCGACGCGGTCGAGCGGAATTTCCGTGATGGCGCGCCTGCGAAACTGCACCTGGAGATCGCGCCCCGCGACGCGCCCGAGCGCGCAGGCCAGGCGTTGCACGGCACTTGTCGGGTTGTCGCGCAGCGTCGTGATAAAGCGCTCGAGCTGGCCCGCCTCGTGCAGGGAGCGCGCGACCTGCTGCACGAAGACTGCGACGCTGGGATGAAACAGGAGCAGGCTCATCGGAACACTGGGCGCGTGCCGCGGAAACGGGGAGCGACGTGGTGGCGTCTAACCCCAGGCGGCTTCGACATAGAGCGATTCGCAGCGGCGGCTGGGAGTGTCGACGAGCAGGTGCGGGTCGTCGCCCGCTTGAAAGCTACGCTGGGCAACGCGGTCGAAACCGACTTGAAGCAGCAAGGTCCGGAGCAGCGCAAAGTCGTAGATGGTCTGGTGTCCGAACGGCGACTCGCGATCCTGATAGAAGATGCGGTTCACGCTCAGCATGGGCGTCCACCATGGCTGGCGGCGCTCGTCCTCCTCGTACGGAAAGCGCTCCGTCGTATCGCCGCCGAGTTGTTGGTGATAGATCCGCAGATAGAGCCCGCCGTCCGGCACGATGATGCGGGCACGCCCGCCTGGAGCCAGCACCCGCCGCACTTCCCGCAGGAGGGCGGTGGCAGCCGGAAGGTTGAAGTGTTCAAGGCAATGCTCGGAAAACACTCCGGCCAGCGCGCCGTCGGCAAAAGGCAGTCCTCGCGTGACGTCCCAGCAGAGATCAATCCCGGGGCGCCACTGAAAATCGAGGTTGATGAAATCCGGGTGGATATTCGGCCCGCAACCAAGGTCGAGGTAACGCGTGTTGCGCACGCGCGGCCGGGCGAGCTGAAAACGCCGGTTGCGAATCAACCGGCTCGTGGCCGCCTGCACTTTCGCGTAGGAGGAGAGCGGCCGGTGGAGTGAGAGTGTACGCAAGGCCATGGCGGCGCGCGGGTGCGAGGTTACGCGAAAAGGAGCTTTGCGAGCCGCCAGCCGAGGAGGTGCGCGGCCAGTTGAAACCGTTTACCGCCCGGGAGCCGGCGTCTGCTGCCGCCCGAGCGGCGGCAGTTTTCCTCCGCCCGGCGGGCCAGGTCGGGCGCACCGGGATAAAGTTCAAACGCGATCCATTTCCATCCGTTCGCGGCGGCGGTGCGGGCGCGCGGCGAGTCATCCGCCCGCAGCAGGTGTGCAATGGTCAAATCGACCGAGCGGTAGAGCGACTCCAGCGAGCGACGGTCAGTGCGGCCGCTCAAGCTCGCGGCCAACCCGGTGCGGTAAAAGCTGCGCGCGTCGCCGCAGAACACGATGCGTCCGGCCGCGAGCATCACGCGCGCGAAGTATTCGCCATCGTCGTTGAGCGTGAGCGACTCATCCCACGGGCCGGCGCGCTCCAGCAGCGCGCGCGGGGCCAGCCATGCCGCCGGATGCATCATGGAGCCGTCTTCGTAGTGTTGCGCGAGAAATTCCGACCCCGTGAGATCCCGCCAGTTCGGCTGCGGCTGGAACACCGCCTGCGAGGGATCTCCCTGGAATCGCGCCCAAGCGCCCGAGGCCAGGACGTCGGTTCCCGCGTCCACCAGTCGCGCAAGTTGCCGCGGCAGCTTGTCCGGCGCTAGCAAATCGTCGGCGTCGAGGAACTGGACGTAGGCGCCGTGGGCCAAACGCAGCCCGGCATTGCGCGCGGCCGATGCCCCGCGATTTGGCTGATCGATTACGGTGATACCTCGCGACTCATAGCGGCGAGCGATTGACAGCGACTCGTCGGTGGAGCCGTCGTTGACGAAGATAATCTCTTTTTCCGGGACGGTCTGCGCGAGCGCCGACTCGATGGCCGCGCCGACCCACGGGGCCGCGTTATAGCACGGAATGATGATAGTGACGTTGATTTCGCTCATCCGTGAAATTCGCGGGTCCAGCGCGGGAGTTTTGGCCGGCGTTGCCATTTAGGAAAATCGGGGCCTGGTTTTCTCATTCAGCGCCGAACGGATGCAAGGCGACGGCAGACGTTCATGACGGAACGGACGATTCCTCCGCACACAACACCCGATGCCAGTTCTGGCGGAAATACCAGCGCTTGGAGCCGGCGACGTAGTGATGCACCACGGCGCGGCAATCGGTGGCCTCTGGTGGCTCGGGCCGCACGAGATAGTCGGGTCGCGGGAACGTGGCGTGGGGCTGCGTGGCGAGATGCAGTGCCACGAGCGCCTGTTCCTGGTAATAGTGGGTCCCGGCCTTTTCGATCAGGGTGCGACAGGCCTGTTCCAGGCGATCCCAGTCGATCGCCTCGCTGCGCAGCCCCAGCATGCCCGTGTTCACGAGGTCGGGCACAGGCCGGCCGGCAATGTGAGACAGCAGCGCCAAATCGTAACCATACGCTCGCTCCACGTCAATCATGTGGATGGCGCGCGCAGGGGTGCGGAGCCAATCGATCACCGCATCAGGCCGGCGAAAGAAGAGCATGTCGGAATCGAGAAAAAGTTTCCACCCGGTTTCGCCGGCATGCACGTCCATTATTTTTCGGAAAAGCACGAGCTCATCGCGACGCGCGCGCAGAAAGGGATGGCGTGCGCGCGGCAAAACCCGGCCGAGCGTCTCATCTGCGTCGGCTGCCGCGATGAACGTTGCCCATGGAATGATGCGCGCCAGCGCGGCGGCCGGGGCGCCAGCCAGGGTTCCATCGTCATGCACCACCACCCGGACCGGCTGGAAACGCGCGAGCGAGTGCAGCATGAACGCAGTTTGATACCACAGGGTGCGGCCGGTGAGAACGTGGACAGTGGTGGCGGGTGCGTTCGGCGCCGGCGCCGGCAGCGGCGGCAGGCGATCGCGTGCGGCGCGTTCCATCGCAGCGCGACCGCGGGCGGTGCGCCATTGTGCGAGCGGGCCGCCCGCCTTGATCGATTGGCGGATCGCGCCGAGCGGTGCATAGTAGAGGCGGTAGGCGAGACGGCCGAGACCGGCCTTACGCAGGGCCGGTGGCATCAGGAGAAATCCTCCCAGGCCGTGAATCGGACGCCGCTCACGCCGCGCTGCGCGGGCGGGCACTCACCATTCTGATTCACGCTGGCGAGCAACCGCGGGAGCAGGCGCAGGAATTTTTCCGGCTTCGTGTCCGGATGAATGAACCAGGCGCGCGGATCCTCGAGGTACAGGCAGCGAAAGCCACGGGTCTGCGCCTGCTCGTGCAGGAGCACTTCCGGTGGCAACGGAAAGGGCGGAACCCGGGCCGCGAAGCGCTTCACGAGGGTTCCCGGCGCCGCGCCACTGAAGGCCTGCACGCCGAACAAGGGGGCGAGCACGCGGTTGACCATCGCATCGCGCGCCGTCGTCCGCCGTGGGCGCAGCGGCAGCACGCGTGCCAGCCGCTCGCGATCCATCAGGTGGCAGCGTGTCGAGAACCACGTGCTTTGCCAGCCGAGTGGCGTTGAATCGAGCGGCCAGGTGGGCAGCCAGCCGCTACCCTCCGCGGGAATGTCCACCATGCCGCCGTCGGCCGGCGGCGGCGCGATGCGCGGGCTGGCTGCCAGAAGTTTTTCATCGGATGCCAGCGCGGCGAGGGCGGCGCGCAGCCAGCGAAAACCCGGTGCCTGCCAGAGAAAGATATCCGCGTCGAAATGGGCGACGTACCGCGTGCGCGGCGCCTCCCAGCCAAGGAAGTACGCGGAGAACGCGTGGCTCAGGTGATCGTGCGACGCGATGGTGGCGACCCCGGCATATTTCGTGTTGAGCGCGCGCAGGCCGACCGGATCCGGCTCGAGCCACACGACGCGGTCGATCTGCTTCGCCGATTGCAGGTCCGCGCACAGTTGCCGCAACTGCGCCAGTCGGCGGGCGAATTCTTCGGCAGGAAAACGGCTAGGCGCGTGCAAGAGCGGCGTGGATTGCGGCCGGCAACCGTCGGCCACGACCAGCACTTCGCCAACATCGGCGCGGTGGGCCGCCACGAGCGCGGATATGATGCGTTCCCCGTAAGCGATGTCCCCGGCGCAAAGATTGATTTGCAGCGTGATGTCGGGAACGTCGCTGGCGGAGCCGCTATTCATTCCTTTTTCTTGGGCGTTGACGGTGCCGCGCTTTCCCCCGTCCACCATTTCCGCGGATTGGCTTTGGCACTGTCGGCCGGGGGCGAGAAACACAGCCGCAGCATGCGTGCCGCCATCCGCACGGTGCGGCCGAACCAATGCTTGCGGCCGCGGAACGATTGCAACACGCCGACGTCGGGAATGTAGGCGCGGGCACCGAGCTGCTCGTCGATCTGGCGCGCCATTGCGTCGTAGTCGCCGCGTGCGTGGATGAGGCGGACCTTCCACATGATGGCATTCGCTACATTCCCGAGAAAGTGAAACTCGCTGGGCAGCGGCGCCACGCGCAGGGTGGAATGATAGAGGGCGCGCCGGAAGCCCGGCTGATCGTTGACCAAGCCGAGCGCGCGATTGAGCTCGTCATAACTCTGGCGCCACGCGCGGAAGAATTCCTCGACGGCGGCGTTTTTCCGGAAGGCGATCACGCCGGTGTTGAACTCGGAAAAGCACAGCGGCACGTCCGGCAATTCGTAATGCCAGCCGCGGTTGATATCCTGGTGCGCCGCCAGGTCAAAACGGTCGAGCACGGCAAACAGGGGCGTCAGGTCGCCGAACACGCGCGTGTCGGTGTCGAGAAACACGCACCGATCATACGGGGCCTCGTACGCAAGGAGCTTGTCAATCGGCTTGTGCTCGGCCGGCCGGATCGGCGCGCGGACCTCGGAGAACGCGCCGACGCTCACCACCGATTGATCCGTGATGAGGCAGATGGGCAGGCCTGGATGGTGGCGGCGCAGCGATTCCGCGGAGCGACGCGCTTCGTCAATATAACCGGGCCCGGTTGCGACGTAGACAAATCCGCAGTTCCTCATTGGAACAGGCTCTGGACGCGCGCGCGACGCGCGTTCGAGTTGGGGCCGTTCGGCAGGGCGATCAGGTTGTGGAACTGGGCATCGGCATAGGGCTCGTCGGCGCGATACGGACGTGGACGGGCCGGCGGCTGTCCGGGGAATGGATATTTGGGCAGAATCCAGCGTTCGAAGGCGAGGGCGGGAAAATGCCGGACGACGTCCTCCGGCTGGAAACCCATCCGCGCGAGCACCGGGCGGTTGATTTCGATGAGCCAAATCGGACCATCCTCCGTCAGCCATGCCGGAGGGCTTCCCTGAAGCGCGAGTGGCTCGGCGCCCTCGACATCGACCTTGACCGCCCCCACGGGGGTCGCGCCCAGATGCTGCACCGCCAGGGTGGCGAGAGGGCGCATGGGCAGCACGTGCGGCTCGTAATCCGGCGATTCCGAAGCATCGATGCGCATCGACTGCGAGACAGTCGTCCGTCCCGGGCGCGCGAGATGAAAGACAACCTCGCCGGATTCGCCGCCCACGGCGACCTGCACCA
Source organism: Opitutaceae bacterium (assembly GCA_046594805.1). Taxonomy (GTDB): domain Bacteria; phylum Verrucomicrobiota; class Verrucomicrobiia; order Opitutales; family Opitutaceae; genus ER46. The sequence continues at coordinate 21,079 of JBKJRG010000697.1, forward strand.
CCTCGATATTGTTTTCGCCGAGAATTCCGGCTCCCGTCTTCAGCCGTGCCACGAGTTCAGGCGACGCCTCGAGCGCGAGCACGCGAACCCGCCCGTCGAACTGGCTGGCGATCGCGTGCGTGTAGAGGCCGAGGTTCGCGCCGCTGTCGACAAAGGCATCACCGGCCTGGAGCCAGCGACGCAACAGATCGAGCTCCCAGGAATCGTCACCGCCCTGGATATACTGTGCGACCGAATCGGGAAGGTCAGGGAAGCAAACGAGGCGGTGGCCCGCTGCGCGATGAACAAAGGGCGTGCCTTGGGCCGTCCGCACGCGTCGTGTGCGCCAGTGCAGTTGCATCTGCCGCCGGAATATTGCCCCTTGACCGCGAACGATCAGGCCGGCGGCAGTCGCGATCTTGTGGAGGACACTCATTTGAATGTGAACCGGCGGTCGCGGCCCTCGAAATGACCACACGCCCCCCGCCAACGGATGCGCGCCGCCGGGCCGGACCAGGCGCGATAGGTGAGCCAGGCCTTGAGTTTTCGCCACGGCAACGATGACGGTGCGATCTGCGGCCAAGGATTCGCGTTGTGGCGCGTCAGGAGCTGCATCCAGGACTTGCTGATGCCGTGGTTGAGCCGCGCGAGATACTCAGGCGCCAGGCGTGTCGCTGGGATCAGATGTGTCAGGGAGAGCTGCGGGAAATACGCGACCTCCCAGTCGTTTTTCATGGTCGTCAGCACGATGTCGTTGTCGCCGCCCGAGGTGAGCTCGGTCCCACGCCGGTCCGGAATCGATCCAGAGCAGGCGTCGGCGAGCCATGCTTGCGCGGCCGCGCGCCGGAGCACCATGCCCGCGCCGATGGGGGCCGCATCGATGGGATAGACGTTGCGCACGGCGCCGGCGGGGCGAAGCCCATGCGACATGTGCGGCACGTCGCCGTGATCGCGCAGCGCGAGAAGGGGAAGAAACTCCGGCGCCCATGCCGGCGGCTCGAGCTCGAATTCCGGCAAGCTGCGGCCGCCATATGCACCGATACGCGGGTGAGCTGCCGCCAGCCGCAAGGCCTGCGCGAGATAGTCAGGCGCGAGTACATTGTCGTCATCCACCAGCACGCAGAGGGGCGCGAGCGTTTCGCTGAGGCCGCGGCGTCGCGCGGCGGTGAGCCCGAGGCGCGGCTCGCGGACCACGCGAAAATTGGCTGGCGCAAACGCGGCGAGCGAGCTCTCGTCGACCGCGGGCGAGGAGACGTTGTCGACGAGAATCGTCTCGAAGCAATCAGACGGAAGCGTCTGCGCGCGCAACCCGGCGAGCGTGCGACGCAGCCGGCCGAAATCCGGATTGTGCGTGGAGATGATGACGGCGACGGTCACGGCTGTCAGGACATGGTCCCGGTGGAAGACGGGGGAGCGCCGTCGCGAAATCCCTTTGCCACCGCCGGAATGCCAACGGCAATCGCGCCGGGCGGCATGTCCTTGGTCACCACGGCCCCCGCCCCGATGATGCAGCCGTCGCCGATCGTGACGCCGCCGAGGATGACCACCCCCGCGCCGAGCCACACATCGTTGCCAATCCGGGTCGGCAGCAAGACATCAGGCTCGCCGCGAATCGGGCGGCCCTGCTCCGGGACGGAGTGGTTCGAGGAAAGCAGGCAGACGTGCATCGAGATCAGTACGTCGTTGCCAATATCGATTCCGCCGTGGCCATAGAGGACGGCGTGCGGACCGATGAAAACATTTCGGCCCGCCACGATATGGCCACCCCAGGATTCCAGCACGGCGCCGTGCCGCACATCACAAGCCGGCCCCAGCGCAATCCGGCCATTTCCGGCATTCAGCCAAGTCATCGCGATGCGGGCGCCGCGGGCCAGCCGGCAATCGGGGCCCAGTTCAATGCCTTGCCAGCGAAGACTCATGACGCGCACGCGCGAGCCCAGTCGTTCAACATGATATCCCAAGGACATGTGGTGGACTAGCCGGGCGAATCGGATCGCGGCGTTGTGGTCACGCCAGATGTCATCACTCGCAGCAAAGTTTTTTCCGGCGCGAGATCGCGACGTTCGGAATAAATGCGCGCCGCAGCCAGCCCCATGTCGGGCAAACGTGCGCGCTCCTGCCGCACGCGGCGCAATGTCTCGGTGAGCAACGGAATCGTGGGCGCCGCACACACGAACCCGTTCACTCCGTCGACCAGCCAGTCGCTGACACCCCCGACGTCGGTAGCGATCACCGGACGGCCAGACACGAACGCTTCGAGCATCGAATGCGAGCAACCTTCATGGCGCGAAGGCATCAGCAGCGCATGGTTCTGAGCCCACACGGCCTGAATATCCGAGGTAAAGCCGTGAAAGCGTGTGCGCCTGCTCAACTCGTGCCGGGCGGCGAGCTCTTGCACATAGCCGGCGTCCGGCCCGTCGCCATGCACGTTGAGCGTCCAGTCGGTTTCCCCTCCCCACGCCGCCTGCAAGGCCGGCAGCAGGAGGTCCAGCCCCTTGTGATGGGCGTCCATTCGGGCGACCACGGCGAGCGCGAGCGGCGCCGGGGGCGGCCATGGCGGAGGCTCGGTCAGCAGGCGCGCCTCAATCGGATACTGCACGACGATCGCGGTGGGAATCGCCGCGCCGATCTGTCGTTCGGCGAGCCGCCAGTTGTGCGACGATGCGAAGACCGTGGCCCGCACCCACGCGAAGACCTCCCGGGCCTTGCTTCGCATCTCGGGAGTGACGGCCCACGCCTCGCTGTTGCAGTGGCAATAAAGGACTACCGGCACGCTCCGGTCACGGGCCCATGCGAGCAACCGATCCTCCAGCACGAAATCGAACACGCCGCCCTGGTTGAGCAGGAGGCAATCGGGCTTGAAGCGCTCGAGGCTCGCGCGCAGTGCGCTCCAGCGGGCGGTGCGGTCGAAGGCGCGTCGCACGCGAACGCCGAGTGACGGCCGATAACTGAAAGCGGTGCGCTCGTGGAACACGGCGCCCGCAGCAGCCAGCGCCTGCATCCGCGGGTGCCGCGCCACCAGCGGACTCACCACCGCGAGAATCTCATGGCCGGCGGCGCGCGCGGCCTCGGCAGCGTGGGTCCACGGCTTCTCGGCTCCACCCCACGGGAAATTAAAAATGGTGGAGACGAAGGCGATTCTCACGCGTCATTCCCTCGGACTTGACCGCAACCCATGCTTTTGTAGAGACGGGGAAAGCGAACGCGCGCATAGAGGCTCACGAGGCGCCGTGCCGGTACCGAGCGGAGCGTGGCGCCGAGTCGCAGGAGGTCTTGCAGATGACGCTGTGATGCGTCGCGATCCCGGCGAAACGTGGCAGCTTCCCCCGCCGAGAGGAGATGCAGGGCAAGCTGCGTTCGCGCCGCCGCGGCGTGCGGCGCGGGAAGCTCTTCGCTCAGGACGCGAAATAGCTCAATGGTGCCGACCCGGCGCGTCTCACCGGCGGCACCGGTCCAGGCGCCCGCGCCGTGTTCCCGGTAGGCCGCCATCGTTTCGCCCAGGAACAGGAACGGCCCATGGAGGCTCGTCAAGAGCCATGAAGGCCAGTCGCCCATGCGCAGCGCGTGGAACCGAATGCTCAGCGATGGCAGCAAGGCGCGGCGAACCAACACCGACGGGGTGGGCATGTCATTCGCGCGCAGCAAGAGATCGGTCGACTGTGGGGGGGGATTCCCCACTGGGGCAACGCGACCGTTGTCCTGCCCGGCGGCATCCACCAGGCTGACGCGATGGAAGCAGCCCGCGGCTTCCGGCCGGGCCGTGAGCAGATGAACCTGGATCGCGAGCTTTTGAGGCGAAAGCCAGAAATCATCCCCCTCGAGAAACGCCACAAACTCGCCCCGGCAGGCGGCCAGTACCGCACGGTGGTTTTGGTGCATCCCCACGTTTTTCTCGTGCAGGATTGGGCGAACGACGGCCGGGTTCGTTCGGGCGTAACGCTGGACGATGGTGCGCGTGCCGTCCGTCGAACAATCCTCTCCAATTACGAGCTCAATCGCAAAGGGCGTTTGTTGGGCCAGCACGCTTTCGATCGCCTGCGCGATAAAGCGTTCGTGGTTGTAGGTGATCATCGCCACGCTGACGAGTGGGACGTGGCTAGCGGGCGGATTCACTTCGCGGCGCGGAGCACCTGCCGCACGTCCGTTGCACGGGCGCCCGCGCGACGCAGGATGTCGCAGACCAGCGCGATGGCCTCAGGCGATGTCCCCTGGCCGGTCGGGAGGACGACGATCCGCGCGGCGAGGCGTTCAGTTTCGGGGAGGAGCAAACGAGCGTTGGGGAAAAACGAGCGATAGGGCTCCATCTGGTGGGCTCCGGGCCAAAAATATTTTCGGGCGAGCACGTTTTCGGCGTGCAACACCGCGACGAGTTCGTCCCGGGCGAGCGGCGAGCGCTCGGGATCGATTTCCACGACGACGTACTGGTAGTTGCAGCGCTCGTCTGCCGGGTAGGTGATGAGCGTGACCCCGGGCACATCACGCAATGCGGCGCGATAGGCTTCGTGGTTGCGACGATTGACCGCGACGAGCTCGTCGATTGACTCGAGGGAAGTGAGGCCCATCGCGGCGCAGACTTCGGTCATTTTGCCGTTGGTCCCGATGTAGATTACGCGATCATAGCCGGCGAAACCGAAGTTGCGCATGAGGCGCATTTTCTCCGCCAGGGTATCATCGTTGGTCACGACCGCACCGCCCTCGAAGCTGTTGAGAAACTTCGTCGAATGGAAACTGAAGACCTCGCAAGCCCCGAATCCCCCGACCATTTTTCCGCCCCGCGAGCAGCCGAAGGCGTGGGCCGCGTCATACATCAGTTGGAGGCGGTGTTTCTGCGCAATCGCGGCGAGGGCATCGGTGTCGCAAGGCCGGCCCCAGACGTGGACGCCGATGATGCCGGTGGTGTGTGGTGTGATGAGACGTTCGACCTGGGCGGGATTGATGTTATGCGTGCCGGGATCGAGATCGGCGAAGACCGGCGTTATCTCCTGCCATTGCAAGGCGTGCGCCGTGGCCACGAAAGTGTAGGAGGGCACAATGACCTCGCCGCGCAGGCCCAGCGCGCGAATGGCGATTTCCAGCGCCACGGTGGCGTTGCACATCGCGACGCAGTGCTTGGCACCGGCGAACGCGGCGACCCGCTGCTCGAACTCCCGGACGAGCGGGCCGTCGTTGGTGAACCAGCGCCGGTCGAGCATCTCGTCGAGCCGGGCCAGCAGCGCTGCGCGGCTGCCGATATTGGGCCGGCCGACGTGGAGCGGTTGGGCAAAGGTGGGCGCACCGCCGAGGATCGCCAAAGCGCCGATCTCGTTTCTGGGGAGGTTTGACATCAGTGAGTGGACGCGCCGCGCAACTAGACCGTCAGACCGCCGTCGACCGTCAGCAACTGGCCGGTCATGAACCGTGACGCGTCGGAAAGGAGAAACTCGATCACGGGGCAGATGTCGGCGGTGGAGGCGAGCCGCCCCAGTGGTGTGCGGCGGACGATCTGTTGGCGTTTCTCGGCCGAGAGGCTCTGCGACAGATCGGAGTCGAAATAGCCGGGGAGCACCGCGTTGAAACGGAAACCCTTCGGTCCCATTTCCCGGGCGAGCGATTGGGTCATGCTGTTCAGCGCCCCCTTGGTCGCCGAGTAAGTGGCAAGGCCGGAAAAGCCGCGGCGCGAAATGATCGAGCTGACGGTCACGACATTTCCGGATTTGCGCTGCGCGAGGCGCTCTTTCAGGTAGCGTTTGGTCAGGAGCAGGACCGAGAGGAGGTTCACCTCGATCATCTCACGAATGCTCTCCGTGCCCTGCGTGGCTAGAAGCCCATCGTAGGCAATTCCGACGTTGTTCACGAGCGCGTCTGCGTCTGCCAGATGGGGCCCGAGCCGGTCCAGCGCCGCTGGATCGCAGACGTCGACGCTGGCGAGATGAGTGCCTGCGCTGCCGATGGCAACGGCCCCGCGCGCGAACGATGTCACCGCGTAGTTCCCGGATTGCATGAGATGCGTAACCAGCGCGCGACCCAGACCGCGGCTGCCGCCGGAGACGAGGACTTTGTTCATGGGAATCGCTTGGTTTTGCCGGCGTCGGACAACGGGAGCGTGGGGAGTTGGTTAATGTGAGCCGGCCAGGCATATTTGGGGAGAAGGTGGACAAGCGCCAGGCGCAGTTCGGCCGGAGCTGTTTCGCCGGCGTAGTCCAGGGCCACAAGCGAACCGAGCATTGGACTGTCGACAGCGTAAGCGCGGGCCATCCGGGCGCCGCAGCGGAAGGCGGCTTCCTCGACGACCAGGGGCGAGACCTTGTTGCCACCGACATTGATGATTTCCTCGCGGCGGCCGACGAAAAAAAAGCGATCGCCCTCGCGACTCCAGATGTCCCCGGTGTGGATTCCCCCAATGATTAATTCGCCGTCGCGCCCGCCGCCGGCAAACGCGTGTCGCTCAAGCTTTCCGGCTGGGATTCCCGCCAGGCCATCCGACACGGCGCAAATATCGCCGTGCTCCGTCGAAGCGTAGGTGTGAGTGATTCGGGTCGCGGGCCAGAATGCGCGCGCCAGGTCGAGAATGCTCTGCGTGGCGGCTTCTCCGCCAAACGTGATCTGGGCAAAGGGCACCTTGGCGAAGGTCCGGTCGTGATCATGTGCGATCAGGGCGCGCAGCAACGACGGTATCAGGCCCAGCTT